>CAIRTM010000065.1 GCA_903881505.1 uncultured delta proteobacterium
GCCAAGTACGATGAAATCAAGGCTGCCATGAAGAAGGCCTCCGAGGGCGAGCTGAAGGGCATCCTGGGCTATACCGAGGACGCGGTTGTATCGACCGATTTCCTGGGCGATACGCGCACGTCGATTTTCGATGCGGATGCGGGCATTGCCTTGAGCGACACCTTCGTGAAGGTTGTGTCCTGGTACGACAATGAAATGGGCTACTCCCACAAGGTGTGCGATCTGATGCTGCACATGGACACGGTGAAGAAGTAACACCGGCAGCGCGTTTCATACAGGCACAACCCCACAGCGTGAAGCGCCCCGCAAACAGGCGCTTCACGCTGTCACCTTTCAGGCAGGGAGACAGACGCATTATGGCTATCAAATTCATCGATGACATCGACGTGCGCGGCAAGCGCGTGTTCGTGCGGGCCGATTTCAACGTGCCGCTGGATGAAAAGCAGAACATCACCAACGACAACCGCATCCGGGCCACGCTGCCCACGCTCAAATACGTGCTCGATAACGGCGGTGCGGTCATTGCCGCCTCGCACCTGGGCCGTCCCAAGGGCAAGCCGGTCGCGGAGATGAGCCTGAAGCCGGTTGCCGCGCGCCTGGGCGAACTGCTGGGCGTTCCGGTAAAATTTGCTGACGACTGCATCAGCGACGCGGCCATCGAGCAGGGCCGCACCCTGAAGCCGGGAGAGGTTTTGCTGCTTGAGAATTTGCGCTTCTATGCTCAGGAGGAGAAAAACGATGCGGCCTTCGCGGCCCGCCTCGGCGCGGCTGCCGAGGTATTCATCAGCGACGCCTTCGCGGTCTCGCACCGCGCGCACGCCTCGGTTGAGGCCATTACACGCGTGGTGCCGGTGTGCGCTGCCGGGTTTCTCATGAAAAAGGAAATCCAGGCATTTGAAAGCGCCATGAGCAATCCGAAGAGGCCGCTGGCGGCGGTCGTGGGCGGCGCCAAGGTGTCGGGCAAGCTGGAGGTGCTGGAGAACCTGATCCAGAAGGTCGATATGATCCTGATCGGCGGCGGCATGATGTTCACCTTCCTCAAGGCCCAGGGCAAAGAGGTCGGAAAATCGCTGGTCGAAGAGGACCTGATCGACACGGCTGCAAAAATTCTGCGCAAAGCCGCCGACAGGGGCGTGCAGCTGCTGCTTCCCTCGGACTGCGTGGTCGCAGGCGAGTTCAAGGGCGGCATCCCGACCCGGACGGTTTCAGTCGATGCGATATCAGCCGACCAGATGGGCCTTGATATCGGCCCCGCGACCGTGGCCGCCTTTTCAAAGGCGCTTGCGGGCGCCGGGACCATTGTCTGGAACGGGCCCATGGGCGTGTTCGAGATCGAGGAATACAGCAAAGGCACGTTCGCCATTGCCGATGCCATCGCGCAGTCAAAGGCCATGAGCGTGGTGGGCGGCGGCGATTCGGTGTCAGCCTTGAAAAAGTCCGGCAACCAGGACAAGGTCGGCTTTGTTTCAACAGCGGGTGGGGCCTTCATGGAGATGATGGAAGGCAAGGTCCTGCCCGGCATTGCCGCGCTTGACAAGTAGGAAAAGAAAAAACGATTTCGATAGCGATTCCGATTATAAAAAATTGCTTTATGGAGATATAAACATGCGAACTCCCGTCATAGCAGGCAACTGGAAGATGCACAACACGGTCGATGAGTCCCTGAAGCTCGTGCGCGAGCTCAAGCCCCTGGTGGCGGGCGTGGGAGGCGTTGAAATCGTGGTGGCACCCGTGTTCACGGCGCTTGATGCGGTCTCGGCCGAGATCAACGACTCCAATATCGCGCTTTCCTCGCAGAACGTGTTCTGGGAGGAAAAAGGAGCCTATACCGGCGAGATAGCGCCGGGCATGCTCAAGGATGTCGGCTGCACGTATGCCATTATCGGGCACTCCGAGCGGCGCCAGTATTTCAATGAAACCGATGAGACGGTCAACAAACGCGTGAAGGCGGCGCTGAAAGCCGGGCTTACCCCGATCATGTGCGTGGGCGAAACCCTTGAGGAACGCGAAGGCGGCAAGACCATCGAGGTCGTGTCCCGGCAGGTCAAGGGCGGCCTTGCAGGGCTCGGCTCCGCCGAGATTGACAAAATGATTATCGCCTACGAGCCGGTCTGGGCGATCGGCACCGGAAAGACCGCCACGCCCGAGCAGGCCGAAGAGGTGCATGCCGACATCCGCCGCCTGGTCGGCCAGATCGCCGGGGCCGGTACGGCTGCGGGCATCCGCATCCTGTACGGCGGCAGCGTGAAGCCCGACAATGTCGACGTACTCATGAGCCAGAGCGATATTGACGGGGCGCTGGTGGGCGGCGCGGCCCTGCAGGCCGACTCGTTTGCCCGCATCGTTAAGTTCGAAACTAAATAGTTGCCATCAGGTCCGAAAAACTGTATTATACGCAATTCATCTATGCTGGTTTATTGAGGAAACCATGAATACGTTAATTGTTATCGTGCATGTTATTGTCTGCCTGATGCTGATCGGCATCGTGCTGCTGCAGACCGGCAAGGGCGCTGACATGGGCGCTGCTTTCGGCGGTTCCTCCCAGGCCCTGTTCGGCGGAGCCGGGCCGGCACCGTTCCTGACCAGGGTAACGACTATTGCGGCCGTTGTCTTCATGGTCACGTCGCTTGTGCTGGCCTATTTTTCCGCCAACCTCATGGAAGGCTCGGTCATGCGCGGTGTTGAAAGCGCACCGGCCCGGGCGGTTGAGCAGCCGCTGGTTCCGGAGGCCGGGCCTGCCGCAGAAGCGCAGCCGGCCGAAGGCGCGCAGCAGTAACACGCAGGTATCCAACAAAAGAATATGCCGAAGTGGTGGAACTGGTAGACACACCATCTTGAGGGGGTGGCGGGGAGACCCGTGGGGGTTCGAGTCCCCCCTTCGGCACCATGCGGTCAGGGCGGCTTCAGCAATCAGCTGAAGCCGCCCTTTTTTTGGCGCTTTCCTGTTTGTGCCGGCGCAGAATGTGGTTCAGGGGTCAATTCGGCACCATATGGTGTCCATAACGTCTGACCGGAACAGCGTCGCATAATCCACCCTGTCATGCGCAGGTTCCATGAGGATGCAACGTATGCGTGAGCGGTCTGTTTGACCGCATCGCAGCCCGGCATTTGCCTTGACACGCACACCTGCCTGCTTTATAGTCGACACGTCCGAGGCCATGTGCCCGGAATTGTGCGTACGTGGATTGCCGCGAACCGCCCGCCGGCGCCTGCCGGCAAGCATGCATGGAGGAGATGAAGATGCGGACCGGAGACATGGTTCTTCTATCCTGGACGATGGTGGCAGCGGCCGTCCTGGGCATCGCCGGCGTCGCCCAGGCATGTCCCGGAACAGCAGTTGGTGTTGCGTCGGCGGGGATCAGGATCGCAGACCCGCCGCACATTGACCTCAGCTTCATCTCAGAGGAGTATCGGCCGCAGTTCGTACTCGTTGCGGGTTCGCTGGACGATGACTCGCCCGGATCCGACCCTTCACTGAATACTGCCGACCTTAAATCCGACGGCTCGCTGAACGATACCACCCTTAAATCCGACGGCTCGCTGAACGATACCAC
>CAIRTM010000066.1 GCA_903881505.1 uncultured delta proteobacterium
ATAACGTCACTGATAACGCCGGCGCCCACCGTGCGGCCGCCTTCGCGTATCGCAAACCGAAGTTCCTTCTCCATGGCGATCGGGGTAATCAGTTCCGCCTCGATAGCCACGTTGTCACCGGGCATCACCATCTCAACGCCCTCGGGCAGCTTCACATTGCCGGTCACATCCGTGGTCCGGAAATAAAACTGCGGACGGTACCCGTTGAAAAACGGCGTATGACGACCGCCCTCTTCCTTGGACAACACGTACACCTCGGCCTTGAACTTCTTGTGCGGCTTGATAGAACCCGGCTTGGCAATAACCTGGCCGCGCTCAACCTCGTCGCGCTTCGTGCCGCGCAACAGCAACCCCACGTTGTCGCCCGCGCGACCCTCATCCAGAATCTTGCGGAACATCTCAACGCCCGTACACACCGTCTTGACCGTGTCGCGAATGCCGATGATCTCGATTTCCTCGCTCACCTTCACAACACCGCGCTCAATGCGGCCCGTCACAACCGTGCCGCGGCCCGATATGCTGAACACATCCTCAACCGGCATCAAAAACGGCTTGTCAATATCGCGCTCGGGCTCGGGTATGTAGGCATCAACCGCATCAAGCAGGGCCTGAATGCACTTGAAAGGCTCGCCCTTGACGTCGTCGCACTCCATGGCCCGCAGCGCACTGCCCGTAATAATCGGTATCTCGTCACCGGCAAAGTCATACTGGCTCAAAAGCTCGCGAATCTCAAGCTCGACCAGTTCCAGCAGCTCAGGATCATCAACCATGTCGGCCTTGTTCAAAAACACCACGATCTGCGGCACCCGCACCTGGCGCGCAAGCAGTATGTGCTCGCGCGTCTGCGGCATCGGACCGTCGGCTGCGCTCACCACCAGAATCGCTCCGTCCATCTGCGCCGCGCCCGTGATCATGTTCTTGATGTAGTCGGCATGGCCGGGACAGTCTATATGGGCATAGTGGCGCTTGTCGGTCTCATACTCAACATGCGCTATGGCAATCGTCAACCCGCGCTCCTTCTCCTCCGGTGCCTTGTCAATCTGGTCAAAATCCATCTTCTGCGCCAGCCCCTTCAGCGCCTGAAACTTCGTCAGCGCAGAGGTCAGCGTCGTCTTGCCGTGGTCAACGTGTCCGATCGTGCCTACGTTTACGTGCGGTTTCGTGCGCTCAAACTTTTGCTTTGCCATGAGAATCCTCCTGCGGGTATACTACCAGCGGTAGTGCGCAAACGCCTTGTTTGCCGCCGCCATTTTATGCGTATCTTCTCGTTTTTTAATGGATGTCCCACGGTTATTCAGCGCATCCAGCAACTCTGCTGCCAGACGGGCGCTCATGGTCTTTTCGGGACGCAGGCGTGAATAGCCGATGATCCAGCGCATCGCAAGGGCAATCTGCCGGGCGGGTTTCACTTCAACCGGCACCTGATAGTTGGCACCGCCGATGCGGCGGGACTTTGTCTCAACCGTCGGCTTGACGTTGTTAAGCGCGGACTTAAACGACTCCAGCGGATGATCGCCGGTTTTATCACCGACTATGTCGAGACTGCCATACACGATCGACTCGGCCGTGCTCCTTTTACCCTTCTGCATCAGCTTATTGATAAAGCGGGCAAGCGTTAAGTCCCCGTACTTTGCGTCCGGAAGGATTTCGCGCTTTGCGGCTACTCTTCTTCGTGCCATAGTTTGACTCCAAAAGCTTGATTAATTGAACGTTCTAGGCTTTAGGCCGCTTGGAACCGTATTTGGAACGGCTCTGGCGGCGGCTGTCAACACCGGATGAATCAAGGGTTCCGCGCACGATGTGGTAGCGCACGCCCGGAAGATCTTTCACGCGGCCGCCGCGCACAAGCACAACCGAATGCTCCTGAAGATTGTGGCCCACACCGGGAATATAGGCGGTAATTTCAATGCCGCTTGTGAGACGCACGCGGGCGACCTTGCGCAATGCCGAGTTGGGTTTCTTGGGCGTTGCCGTATACACGCGTGTGCAGACCCCCCGGCGCTGCGGGCACTCCTGCAATGCGCGTGACTTTGATTTTTTTTCAATTTTTTTACGCCCCTGAACGCAGAGCTGGTTAATTGTCGGCATATACTGATACCTCTGAAATACGTTATAAAGTTAAAAGATATTTTTTTATCATAAGATAAAATTACTGTCAATTATAAAATTCGTTTTCAGCTGTTTTTTTGCCGATAAGCAAGGATTTTCCCCGGCAACCGGCCTCCGTCCCAGAGTGTTATGCCTGGCCGGGCTGTTCAGCTGCAGCGCTCTCCGACGGCACGGCTTCATCATCGCTGTGAATGACCGCCTTCCGGTATTCAGCCAGTCCTGTCCCGGCTGGAATCAGGCGTCCCATTGCGGCATTTTCCTTCAAGCCGCGCAGGTAATCGACCTTGCCCTCAATGGCGGCCTGCGTGAGCACCCGGGTCGTTTCCTGGAAGGAAGCGGCGGAAATGAAGCCTTCCGTGCTCAAAGAGGCCTTGGTGATGCCCAGCAGCAGCGGCTCGGCAATCGCCACCTGGCCGCCCATTTCACGCACCTTTTCATTTTCTTCCTCAAAACGCGTTTTCTCAACCTGCTCATCAAGCAGAAACTGGGTATCGCCGACCTCCTTTATTTTTACCCGCTGCAGCATCTGGCGCACGATGCATTCGATGTGCTTGTCGTTGATTTTTACACCCTGCAAACGATAGACTTCCTGCACCTCATCGACCAGGAACTTGGCAAGCTCCTTTTCGCCCAGAATGTTGAGCACGTCATGCGGATTGGGAAGCCCGTCCATGATGGCCTCGCCGGCCCTGACGCGGTCGCCTTCATGCACGCTGATATGCCTACCTTTGGGAATGAGGTATTCCTTGGGCTCGAGCTTCTTGCCGCCGAAATCGGTGATGCTCGGCGTAACGATAACCTTTCGTTTTCCCTTGATATCCTTGCCGAAGGTGACCGTTCCGTCGATTTCACTGATGACCGTGACCTCCTTGGGTTTGCGAGCCTCGAGCAGCTCGGCAACCCGGGGAAGGCCGCCGGTAATGTCCTTGGTCTTTGAGGTCTCTCGGGTAATCTTCGCCAGCACATCCCCGGGCTGCAACTCGTCGCCTTCGCTCACCACGATATTTGCGCCGACCGGCATAAAGTAGCGCGCCGGCCGTTCCTTCTCCCCGGGCAGCATGATTGTTTTGCCTTTTGCATCTTTGAGCGAAATCCTCGGACGGCTGTCATGATCGCGCTGGTCTTTGAGCTCAACGACAACCTTGGAGGCAAGGCCGGTAACTTCGTCGACCTGCTCACGCATCGTGACGCCTTCCTTAAGGTCGCCGAATTTCACCCGGCCGCCGACTTCGGTCAGAATGGGCGTGGCAAAGGGGTCCCACTCAGCCAGAACCTGCCCGGGCTTGACCTTATCGCCGTCGCGCACCTTCAGCTTGGCGCCGTACACGACCGGCTGCGGATCGCGTTCACGTCCCTGGGCGTCTACAATGGCGATCTTGCCGTTACGGGTCATGACGACAGTTGCGCCGTCGCGGTTGACGACAGTACTCATGGTAACGAATTTGACTGTGCCGCTATGCTGCGCTTCAAGCGTGGTCTGCTCGACCCGCCGGCTAGCGGCGCCGCCGATATGGAATGTACGCATGGTCAGCTGGGTGCCGGGCTCGCCGATAGACTGAGCCGCAATGATGCCGACCGACTCCCCGATGTTGACCATGCGGCCGCGCGCAAGATCACGGCCGTAGCACATGGCGCACACGCCGCGGCGCGACTGGCAGGTCAGCACGGAACGGATGCGCACATGCTCGATACCGGCCTCCTGCAGTTTTTCTACAGCAGCTTCATCGATTTCATTGTTTTTACGGACAATTATATCGCCCGTTATCGGGTCGATAATATCATCAAGGGAAACCCGCCCCAGAACGCGGTCGCCAAGCGCTTCAATAATCTCGCCGCCCTCGATGAGCGAGCTCATGTAGAGGCCGTCGATCGTATGGCAGTCGTACTCGCTGATGATGCAATCCTGGGCGACGTCGACCAGACGCCGGGTGAGATAGCCCGAATTCGCGGTCTTCAAGGCGGTATCGGCCAAGCCCTTGCGGGCGCCGTGGGTCGAGATAAAATACTGCAGCACCGTCAGCCCCTCACGGAAATTGGCGGTGATGGGCGTTTCAATAATTTCACCCGACGGTTTTGCCATAAGGCCGCGCATGCCGGCAAGCTGCCGGATCTGCTGCGTGCTGCCGCGCGATCCCGAGTCAGCCATAATATATATTGAGTTAAAGCTCTGTGTGTTGCGCTTCTTGCCGTCCTTGTCGACATACTCGTCCGTGCCGAGTTCCTGCAGCATTTCATCGGCGACCTGTTCAGTCACGCGAGCCCAGATGTCAATGACCTTGTTATAGCGTTCACCGTCTGTGATCAAACCGTCCTTATACTGGTCCTGAATCTGACGGACCTCAACCGAGGTCTCCTCGATCATCGTATCCTTGCGCGACGGAATGCGCATATCCTGGATTGAAATCGATATGCCGGATTTGGTTGCATATTTGTAGCCGATATCCTTGAGGCGGTCGGAGAGAATAACGGTCTGCTTGTCCCCGCAGTAGCGGTAACAATAATCGATAAGGTTGGCCAGCTCCTTCTTGTTCATGACCCGGTTGATCAGGGCAAAAGGAATCTCCCGCGGCACGGCCTCGCGCAGCAATACCCGCCCGACCGTTGTCTCCACCAACTCACCGTCCACCCGCGCGCGGATGTGGGCATGCAGGTCGACAACACCCGAATCATAGGCAAGATGCACCTCGCTCTCGCCGGCGAACACCTTGCCGCTGCCTTTAACCATTTCACGCTCGCGCGTCATGTAATAAATGCCAAGTACAATGTCCTGCGTAGGAATAATGATCGGCTTACCGTTGGCCGGCGACAGGATATTGTTGGTGGACATCAACAGCACACGGGCCTCAATCTGGGCCTGAAGCGTAATGGGGACATGCACGGCCATTTGGTCGCCGTCAAAATCCGCGTTAAACGCGGTACACACGAGCGGGTGCAGCTGGATGGCCTTGCCTTCGACAAGCAGCGGCTCAAAAGCCTGCAGACCAAGGCGGTGCAGCGTGGGAGCCCGGTTGAGCATGACCGGAAATTCCTTGACGACCGATTCGAGGCAGTCCCAGACCTCGGGGGTTTCGCGCTCAACCATTTTCTTGGCGCTTTTAATGGTTGTCGCATAACCCCGGACGATCAGCAGGTTGTACACAAAAGGTTTAAACAGCTCGATGGCCATGCGCTTGGGCAGCCCGCACTGGTGAAGCCTGAGTTCAGGGCCGATGACGATAACCGTGCGCCCGGAATAATCAACACGCTTGCCGAGCAGGTTCTGGCGGAAGCGCCCCTGCTTGCCCTTAAGCATATCGGAAAGCGATTTAAGCGGACGCTTGTTGCGCCCGGTCAGCACCTTGCCGCGGCGCCCGTTGTCAAACAGCACGTCAACGGCTTCCTGCAGCATGCGCTTTTCATTGCGGATAATGATGTCAGGCGCATCCAGCTCAAGCAGTTTCTTCAAGCGGTTGTTGCGGTTGATAACGCGCCGGTAGAGGTCATTCAAATCCGACGTTGCAAAACGCCCACCTTCCAGCGGCACCAGCGGGCGCAGGTCGGGCGGTATGACGGGAATCACGTCAAGAATCATCCACTCCGGCTCATTGTCCGAGTTGCGGAACGCCTCGACAATACGCAGCCGCTTGGCAAGCTTTTTCTTCTTGGCCTCGGAACTGGTAACGTGAATTTCCTCGCGCAGCTGTTTTGAAAGCCCGTCAAGATCAATTTTTCTGAGCAGCTCGCGGATCGCCTCGGCCCCCATGCCGGCATTGAAGTCCTGGTTTTGATCAATGTAGGCCTTGCGGTAGTGATCTTCATCCATGCACTCTCCGACCTGGAACGATGTCTTCTTCGGGTCGACCACGACATAGGACTCGAAGTAGAGCACTTTCTCCAGATCTCGCAGGGTCATATCAAGCAGGGTACCGATGCGGCTGGGCAGGCTGCGCAAAAACCAGATATGCGCGACCGGGCAGGCAAGCTCAATGTGACCGAGGCGCTCGCGGCGGACAAACGACGGGATAACCTCGACACCGCACTTTTCACAGACAATGCCGCGATGTTTCAGGCGTTTATACTTTCCGCAGTTGCATTCATAGTCCTTGACCGGGCCGAATATTTTCGCGCAGAAGAGACCGTCGCGCTCCGGCTTGAAGGTGCGGTAGTTGATAGTCTCCGGTTTTTTCACCTCACCGTTGGACCAGCCCCGGATGGTGTCGGCTGATGCAATCGAGATCTTGAGAGCATCAAAGCTGTCAACAATTCTTGACTGGGCCTGATGAATTGAAAAAAATCCGTTCATATTGCGTACCTCTTGCGAAGAGATTAATAAAATTATTTTTTAACGCTTTCGGGCTCAATAAATTCAACATCCAGGCACAGGCTCTGCAGTTCCTTGACAAGCACATTGAAGGACTCCGGCAGCGCCGGGGCGATATTCAGATCGCCCTTGACGATATTTTCATACAGCTTACTGCGTCCGTACACGTCGTCTGATTTGAGGGTCAGCAGTTCCTGCAGCGTATAGGCCGCCCCGTAGGCCTCAAGCGCCCACACTTCCATCTCGCCAAGCCGCTGGCCGCCGAACTGGGCCTTGCCGCCCAGCGGCTGCTGCGTCACGAGCGAATACGTGCCGATGGAGCGCGCGTGAATCTTGTCATCGACCAGATGATGCAGCTTGAGCATGTAGATGATGCCGACCGTAACTTCCTTGTCGAACGGCTCGCCGGTGCGGCCGTCGAACAGCTTCGTCTGGCCGGAATTCGGGAGCTGCGCCTCTTCAAAGCATTCATTGATCTGGGCCTCGCGGGCGCCGTCAAAGACCGGCGTTGCCATGTGAACGCCGCTGGAAAGCTTTGCGGCAAGCGCAAGCAGCTCATCGTCCGGCAGCTCGTCAATCAGGGCTGACACCGATTTATCGCCATAAATCTTTTTAAGCCACGCGCGGATTTTCTGCGGCGAGGTCTGTTCCTTGAGCATCCGGCCGATCTTCTGACCGAGGCCGCGGGCAGTCCAGCCCAGGTGGGTTTCCAGAATCTGTCCCACGTTCATGCGCGAGGGAACGCCCAGCGGATTGAGAACGATATCAACCGGGGTTCCGTCTTCCATGTACGGCATGTCCTCTACCGGCAGTATGCGCGAGAGCACGCCCTTGTTGCCATGGCGGCCGGCCATTTTATCGCCGACCGACAGCTTGCGCTTGACCGCCAGGTTTACCTTGACCATTTTAATTACGCCGGGGGGCAGTTCGTCGCCACGCTTGATCTTATCGATTTTTTCCTCGAACACGAGCTTGATAAAGCGGACCTGCTCGTCAAAATCGCGCTTGATGGCCTCGATTTTGTCAGCGGTTTCCTCCCTGCCGGCGATACTCACCCTGGTCCATTTGGCAAGCGGGATGGAATCAACATGCGCGGCTGTTATGACCGCGCCTTTTTTCAGGAGTTCCTTGCCTTTCTTTTCATCGATGA
The DNA here is from genome assembly GCA_903881505.1 of uncultured delta proteobacterium. Lineage (GTDB taxonomy): Bacteria > Desulfobacterota > WTBG01 > CAIYCZ01 > CAIRTM01 > CAIRTM01. The sequence continues at coordinate 7,560 of CAIRTM010000066.1, forward strand.
ACTTCTTGCCGATGGTTTTGCCCACCAGCAGCTTCTTCAGGCGTTTATTGACGCTTTCCTGCAGAATCCGGATTTCGTCCTCCTGGTCCTTCAGGAAACGGGCGCGATCCTCATCCTCGATTGAGCGGGTGCGTTCATCCTTGTCCGCTCCCTTGCGTGAAAAAATGCTCACGCCGATAACCGTGCCCTCGACACCGGGCGGCATCCGCAGCGAGGTATCCTGAACGTCGCGGGCCTTTTCGCCGAAAATCGCACGCAACAGCTTTTCCTCGGGGGAAAGCTGGGTTTCACCCTTGGGCGTAATCTTGCCGACAAGTATATCGCCCGGCTTCACCTCGGCGCCGATGCGCACAATACCGCTCTCATCAAGCTGGGCGAGCATATCCTCGCCGACGTTCGGGATGTCGCGGGTTATTTCCTCCTTGCCGAGTTTTGTATCACGCGCAAGGACATTGAATTCCTCGATATGAATGGAGGTAAACGCGTCCTCACGTATCATTGCCTCGCTGACCAGGATGGAATCTTCAAAATTATAACCGCCCCAGGGCATGAACGCGACCAGCACGTTGCGCCCAAGCGCAAGTTCGCCCATTTCAGTGGCCGGGCCGTCAGCAATCAGATCGCCGGCGTCGACCCAGTCACCGACACGCACGATCGGACGCTGGTTGATACAGGTGTTCTGGTTTGAGCGGCGGTACTTGGTCATTTTGTAAATATCGACATCGGCGCCGATCTTGCCGGACTCAACGTCATGCTTGACGACGATGCGCTCGGCATCAACGCTGCGCACGACCCCGCTGCGCCGTGCAACCACGCCTACTCCAGAATCCCGGGCCGCAATGCCCTCCATGCCGGTCCCGACGAGCGGCGCCTGCGTGCGCAGCAGCGGAACGGCCTGGCGCTGCATGTTGGAACCCATCAGCGCGCGGTTGGCGTCATCATTTTCAAGAAACGGAATCAGCGACGCGGCCACGCTCACAAGCTGCTTCGGGGACACGTCCATATACTCGATCTCTTCGGCGGCGGCCATGATAAACTCACCGCCCCTGCGTGCGGAAACGAGCTGGTTTTCGAATTTTCCCTTTGCATCGATCGGCGCGTTCGCCTGCGCGATGACAAACTTCTCCTCCTGCAGCGCGGAAAGATATTCTACCTTTTTGGTCACCCGGCCGTTTTCAACCCGGCGATAGGGGGTTTCCACGAACCCGTATTCATTTACGCGCGCGAACGTCGACAATGAGGCGATCAGGCCGATATTGGGTCCTTCCGGCGTTTCAATCGGGCAGATGCGGCCGTAATGGGTGGGATGCACGTCGCGCACCTCGAAACCGGCGCGCTCACGCGTCAGCCCGCCCGGCCCCAGGGCGCTCAGGCGGCGCTTGTGCGTGATCTCTGACAGGGGGTTGGTCTGGTCCATAAACTGGGAAAGCTGGCTGGATCCGAAAAATTCCTTAATGACCGCCGAGACCATCTTCGAATTGACCAGGTCATGCGGCATCAGGGTTTCCAGTTCCTGCAGGCTCATGCGCTCCTTGATGGCCCGCTCCATCCGCACAAGGCCGATGCGGTAGTGGTTCTCCACCAGCTCGCCGACCGTTCTCACGCGCCGGTTGCCCAAATGGTCGATATCGTCGATATCACCGCGTCCGTTCTTGATTTCAATCAGCGTGGTCACCGTCCGCATGATGTCTTCGGGACTCAGGACCGTTGATTCTATCGGGGCCTCCAGATTAAGACGGAAATTGATTTTGAGACGGCCGACCGTTGTCAGTTCATAGAAATCCTGTTCAAAGAAAAGCCGCTTAAAATGCGCGTTCGCGCTTTCCTGGCTGGGCGGATCGTTGGGGCGCAGGCGCTTGTAAATCTCAACAATAGCCTCATCCTGCGATCTGACTTTGTCGAGCTCAAGCGTGTCGCGCAGCGAGGAGTCAACATTATGACGGTCTATATAAAGAATCCTGACCTTCTTAATACCCCGCTGCCTGATCTGCAGGATGCCATCAGCAGTAATTCTCTCGTTGCACCTGAAAACCACCTCGCCGCTAACGGGATCCACAACATCCCCGGCAACGACCCGGTCAATAATATCCTGCTCTGCAACGGCGATGTAGTCAATGCCGGCCTTGCGCATCTTGCCCACGATGGCCTTGTTGAATTTGCGGCCCTTCTTGACAATTACCTCATTGTGCCTGTCAACAATATCATGGCTGGCGATGCCGTCGCCGAAGAAGGGCGAGCGGATGCTCATGCGCACGCCGCTGTCATCAAAAATCAAGTCTTCGACAGTATAAAAATACTCAAGGAGCTGCTGGTCGCTGTAGCCCAGGGCCTTGAGCAGCACTGTTACCGGAAACTTTCGGCGACGGTCGATGCGTACATATAAAATATCCTTGGGGTCATACTCGAAATCTATCCACGAGCCCCGGCTGGGAATGATGCGGGCGGAATACAGGAATTTGCCGCTGGACAGTGTCTTGCCGCGGTCATGGTCAAAGAAAACGCCCGGAGAGCGATGCAGCTGGCTCACGACGACCCGCTCGGTGCCGTTGATCACGAACGTTCCGTTCTCGGTCATCAGCGGTATTTCGCCGAAGTAGACTTCCTGCTCTTTGATATCACGGATGTTCTTCGTTTCCGGATCGTAGTTCACCAGCCTGATAAGCACCTTGAGCGGTGAGGCCAGGGTCAGCTCCTTCTGCCGGCACTCGTCAATATCGTATTTGGGCGGGCCGAGCGAATAGCTCACGAACTCGAGCGAAGATGTCTCGTTGTAATTCCTGATCGGAAAAACGCTGAGGAACACCCACTGCAGGCCGCAGACATGGCGCTGTTCTGGGGAAACATCCTTTTGCAGAAAATTGTCATAGGACCTCTTCTGAATATCGATCAGATTCGGTATGTCCATGATATCGGGAATTTTCTGAAAACTCTTGCGGAATCGAAGTTTTTGTGCGCCTACCTGAGCCATGCAACACCCCATATGCCTGTAGAGTAAAAAAAAATAAAAGCCTGCCTTATTCCCTCCGAAACAGTCAGGGGCATAAGGCAGTCTTACCAGAAAGCACTGTGCAGTTGCTACTTAATCTCAGCGGAGGCGCCGGCTTCTTCGAGCTTCTTCTTGATGTCTTCAGCTTCAGCTTTCGGAATGCCTTCCTTGACCGCCTTAGGAAGCGCATCGACAAAATCCTTGGCTTCCTTCAGCCCGAGCCCCGTCACCTCGCGCACGACCTTGATAACATTGATGCGCTTGTCACCGGCACCGATCAGCACGATGTCAAATTCGGTCTTTTCCTCTGCCGCGCCGGCATCGCCGCCGGCGGCAACGGCAACAGGTGCCGCCGCAACGGCAGCTGCTGATACGCCGAACTTCTCTTCCAGCTCCTTGATCATATTGGACAGATCAAGAACCGACATGTTTTCGATGTAAGAAATAACATCATCCTTTGTAATCCCAGCCATTGTAAAAACCTCCTGAAAATAAATGAATTATGCGTTACCTTCGCCGCGTGAACTATTTTCCCTCTTTCTGCTCGGCAACAGCAGCCAGAACCCGCAGGAACTTCCGCGGAATATCCGATAAAACAGAAACAAAACCGGTAAGCGGTGCCGCAAGCATGCCGACAAGCTGCCCAAGCAGAACCTCCCTGCCCGGCAGATCACCGATCTGGCTGATCTGGGCAGCGCTCAGCAGCGTATTTTCAAGCACGCCTGCCCTGATTGCAAAGCGCAGATCAGGGTTTTCCTTTTTGGCATCATTATAAAACCGTGTCAGGGCCTTTGCGGCCTGGGCCGGATCACCCTCAACAAACGCAACTGCGGTCTGGCCGGCAAAGTGTTCACAAAGCGGCTCAAACTGGGTGTTTTTAACGGCGATTTTCAAAAGCGTATTCTTGGCTACTTTCACCTCTGAGCCGGCGTTTCTGATATCACGCCGCAGGCCGGTTATCTTATCAACATTGAGACCGGTGTAGTCGAATACATACATTGCACGAGCCCGCTGCAACTGATCTGTCAGGCTCGCGACTATTTGTTCACGATCTTGTCTGCTCACGGTTGGTACCTTTCACTGTCAAACGTGTTTGAATGCTGTCAACAGAGCCCCTACTCCTTTAACGAGGCTATATCAACCTTTACGCCCGGCCCCATGGTCGAAGAAAGCACCATATTACGCATATACTGGCCCTTGCTTGACGGGGGCTTCAGGCGATTGACGGTATCTATCAGCGAGACGATATTATCTTTTAATTTTTCACGGTCAAAGGAAACCTTGCCCACCGGCACATGCAGGTTGGCACCCTTGTCGGTACGAAACTCAACCTTTCCCTTCTTGATCTCGCCGATCGTCTCCCTGAGGTTCAGGGTTACCGTTCCGACCTTGGGGTTGGGCATCATGCCGCGCGGACCGAGGACCTTCGCTATACGGCCCACGAGCCCCATCATGTCCGGCGTTGCAACCACCTTGTCAAATTCAAGCCAGCCACCCTGTATTTTTTCAACAAGATCCTCGGCGCCGACGAAGTCAGCACCGGCATCACGGGCTTCAATTTCCTTCTCACCCTTGGCGAACACGAGCACCTTTACGGATTTGCCGGTGCCGTGCGGCAGCAGAACCGTCCCGCGCACCATTTGATCCGATTTGCGCGGATCAACGCCGAGCCTGATCGCCACTTCGGCAGTTTCGTCAAATTTTGCGCTGGCGGATTCCTTTACCAGATCAATCGCCTCAGCCAGTTCATAGCGCCTCTCCCGGTCTATCTTCGCACGGGCCTCGCTGTATCGTTTCCCTTTGTTTGCCATCGTTTCACCCTGTGTTCTGTAGGTTAAGCCCCGCACATTCAGACGACTTCGATACCCATGCTGCGGGCGGTACCCATAATTATTTTCATCGCATGATCAATATCGTTTGCATTAATATCAGGCATCTTTGCCTGTGCGATTTCCCGCACCTGATCCATGCTGACCTTGCCGACCTTGGTTTTATTGGGCTCGCCGGACCCCTTCACAATACCAGCAGCCTTTTTCAGCAGGACAGCGGCCGGAGGCGTCTTAGTAACAAAGGAAAAAGAACGATCGGAATACACGGTGATCACGACCGGAACGATCAGACCCTCTTTGTCCTGTGTTTTTGCGTTGTATGCCTTACAGAACTCCATGATATTGACACCATGCTGGCCCAGAGCCGGGCCCACCGGCGGCGAAGGGTTTGCCTTTCCCGCCGGGATCTGTAATTTAATCTGCGTCATTACCTTTTTTGCCATGGGGCTTTCCTTTGTTTTTATAAATAATAAACCGTAGAGCTAATTAACTTTCTTGACCTGCAGGTACTCAAGTTCAATCGGTGTCTGGCGCCCAAAGATACTCACCAGCACTTTCAGACGTGCCTTTTCAGGCTTGACATCCTCAACGGTGCCGTTAAAATTCGAGAATGGTCCTTCGACGATAACAACCTCATCACCCTTCTCAAAGTTCATCTTCACGGTCGGGCGCAGCTTGCCCTCTTTTATCTTGTCAAGCAGGTCATCAATGCCGCCGTCGGGAATCGGCACGGGCTTGGTTTTGCCGCCGATAAAACCTGTCACCCGGGGGGTATTCCTTACTAGGTGCCAGGTTTCATTGTTCATGTCCATATGCACCAGCAGATAACCAGGAAAAAACTTGCGTGAAGCTTTCTTGACCTGCTTCTCGCCCTTTTTGCCTTTAATAATCTCCTCGACATCCTCGGTCGGGATGAGTATATCGTCAAACATATCCTGCATCGCGTAGGCTTTAATACGCTCTTCCAGCATATCCTTGACTTTGTTTTCATAGCCGGAATAGGTATGCACGACATACCACTGCTTTGACATAACGGGCCTCAGCTCAATAAACTATAAACCGTATCAAACGGGACAGGACCAAATCGACTATGCCGAGATAGACACAGGAAATAAGTACGATGACAATCACGACCACTGTCGACGCAGTGGTCTCCTTGCGGCCGGGCCAGGCTATCTTCTTGAGTTCGGACTTAACCTCCCGCAAAAACTGCCTGACTTTATCTACGATGCCTTTTACATCTACAGCCATCACTTCCCCGTTCATCGCGCACGCATGCGTTAAGTATGGCAGGCCAGGAGGGATTCGAACCCCCATCACCCGGATTTGGAGTCCGGTGCTCTATCCGTTAGAGCTACTGGCCTGACGCATCTTTCAATTACATACCCTGAAGATTGCAAGGACTTGAAGAATATGCCGCACCGCGGACTACTTGGTCTCTTTATGCACCGTGTGCGTATGGCAGAATCGGCAGTACTTCTTGAACTCAAGCTTGCCGGTCGTCTTCTTCTTATTCTTCGTCGTATTGTAGTTCCTGTTCTTGCACTGCGAACAGGCCAGTATCACTATGTCTCTCATCCTTCAGCAACCCTGTATAGACTATAGGTAACACGTGTATTGACCGTCCGCAGGACGCGCCAATGCTATTGTTGTATTATTCCATAACGTCACTGATAACGCCGGCGCCCACCGTGCGGCCGCCTTCGCGTATCGCAAACCGAAGTTCCTTCTCCATGGCGATCGGGGTAATCAGTTCCGCCTCGATAGCCACGTTGTCACCGGGCATCACCATCTCAACGCCC
>CAIRTM010000067.1 GCA_903881505.1 uncultured delta proteobacterium
AGGAATTATTGATTCAATGGGACAGATAAAATTAATTTCCTACATACAGGAAGCGTTTGATATCATTATTAACCCAGGGGAAATAACGATAGAAAACTTTGATACTATTAATCAAATTGCAGCGATGATTGAAAAAAAGCGTACGGAGGTATGAATTACCAAGCCCGGGTATGGGTTATAAACATATTTTGAAAATAAGATTGTAATAGTAGTAACAAAATCTGATACGACCGGCACATTTGAAAAAAATTGACGCATATTATATGATCGATAATTTCTAAGACTTGGCACTTGATGTGTAAACAGCCTTTAAAATAATGCCATTAGTTGATGGAGGTTTACGGCGTAATACGCCGGTACAAAGGCAGACTCCAGGATTAGAAAATAAGGTTTGCATAAAACCAAATCGTACCTACATTGTTAGAAATCCGTGCGCGCTGACAGAGCAAATGAGTTTCGTAATTACCCTGACATGAGAGCAAAAATACTAAAAAATCAACTTCAGATTAAATTTTTTTAGCAGGGCTGAGTTGAATAAAATAATGTTAAACAACATATCAAACGCGGGGACTTTTTTTGCGCACTAGGATGAAGTTATGGATGTAAGCATTGCAAAAACTACAGAACAGGACGCGAAACATTTCGAAGTGTGGCTCAATGACCCTGAAATTACAAAATGGCTGAGCTCTATTTACAGGTATAATAAGTACGATGCGCTATTTCATCGTTTTGCTTTACGAAAAAACGATAATATTTTTTTTACAGTAAAATTTCAGGAACTGCCAATCGGTTTTGTCGGCGTAACACAAATTGATAAAGCTGAAAAAAGCGGCATGGTGTTTGTTGTCTTAGGGGAAAAAAAACATGGCGGCAGGGGAATCATGTCGAAAGCCCTGAACTTAGCTCTCAATAAACTTTTTTTCGAATTCGACTTTCATTCAATCAATGCCTGGATCTTGGAAGACAATAACCCATCAATACGAATGGTTAAAAATAATAATTTCAAGCAGATAGGGATTCAAAGGGAGTGCCATCTTGTGGAAGGCGCCTTTAAGAATCGAATTCTTTTTGATATTTTAAAGAATGATTTTAAAAGACTGGCTTAAAATGGAGGACTTCAGAAAAATATTAGACGTAGCTACAGGGGTTCGGACTCCCTTTTTTGTCTATGATGCAAGCACAATGAGGGATAAACACCGTCTCTTGCGTGAGGGTTTGAATCCTCAATTTGAAATTTTTTATGCATTAAAGTCAAACCCAAACATACGCGTCGCGCAGATCATGAGCCAGCTTGGTTTAGGAGCCGATGTCGCTTCAAGTGGAGAGCTTGAACTTGCAGAAATAGCCGGTTTTTTGTCTGAGAAGATAAGTTTTGCTGGGCCTGGCAAAACCGAAGATGAATTAAAAATTGCCATTGAGAAGAATCTATCGTTTATAAGTATTGAGTCTATACAAGAGCTTTTACTTGTTCATTCTATTGCGCAACAGCTCAATAAGATTGCATGTGTTGGTGTGAGGGTCAATCCTGCGCGTCCATTGAAATCATCAGGCATGATAATGGGGGGCGAATCAACGCAGTTTGGCATAGACGAAGAACAGCTTGCAGATTTTTTTAGGGCGTTAAAACACCTTTCCCATGTTCAGTTTAAAGGCCTGCATGTTTTTGCAGGCTCGCAAATACTCAATCATACGGTTCTGCTTGACAGTTTTGAAAATGTAATGCGGATTGCTTTGATGATAAAGGATTCCTATGGGGCCAAACTGGATATTATAAACTTTGGAGGTGGCTTTGGGATCCCGTACTTTAAAAATGAAAAGGTTCTTGACATTCACGCATTCAGCGCCGGACTGAAGGATTTGCTTTCAAAGTATAACTTTTTTGGTATGTTCCCGGGCACTCGTTTTTTTGTTGAAGCCGGGAGGTATCTGGTCGGTGAAAGCGGTTATTATGTGACCAAAATTCTTTATAAAAAAGTTTCTCGTGGTAAAACGTTTCTGATTACGGATGGCGGCATGAACCACCATCTCGCAGCCACAGGAAATCTGGGGCAGATTTTACAAAAAAACTATCACATAAAAATTTTAAATAAGATAGACGAACCCTGCGACGAGAAAGTGAGTATTGCGGGCCCTCTGTGCACACCCCTTGATATCCTTGCCAACAACATCATGCTTCCCCACGCATCGCCAGGTGATCTGGTGTGTATATGCAATTCAGGCGCGTATGGCTATTCGGCTAGTCCGCTCAAATTTTTAAGCCATCATGAGCCCCCAGAGGTTGTCATCGAGTGACCAATAGAAATAAAGGGCAATAAGGTTTTTTGCAGTAACTATATTCTGTTTTCTTCCAGGCCTCAAAAAAACAAGAATATAAAAAATCGGATTTAATGATGGCGTTTAATTCAGTCTCCTTCTTACTGTTTTTCCCCATTGTGGCCATACTGTATTTTGGTATTCCGCGTAAATACCGCTGGGCTTTTTTATTGGCTGCAAGCTATTATTTTTATATGTGTTGGAAGCTTGATTATATCATTATTATGATTGCTTCCACGCTTGTTGCTTATGGATCAGCCATTCTGTCTGAAAAAAGCACGAGGAAAGCAGTTAAAAAAATATTTTTTTTAACCAGCGTTATCTTCAATTTGGGTCTGCTGTTTGTTTTTAAGTATTTTAATTTTTTCAGTGAATCATTGCAGGCGCTTTTTAACAGTATAAACATTGTTTGCGACATACCAACGTTCAGCTTCCTTTTGCCGCTCGGGATATCTTTTTATACATTTAAAATCATCAGCTATTCCGTGGATGTCTACAGGGGAACACACCGGGCTGAAAAGCATTTGGGCGTTTTTGCTTTATATGTAGCGTTTTTCCCCGCGTTAGGCGCGGGTCCCATAGAGCGTACCGGTTTTATTAAACAAATACACAATCCCGCCCCGTTTGACTGTCAGCGCGTTACAAATGGCCTTTTGTTAATGGCATGGGGGTTTTTTAAAAAAACAGTCATTGCCGACAGGCTGCTCGCTATCGTTAATGATGTTTATAAAAGTCCTTCTGAACTGGCGGGCCTGCCTGTTGTGATTGCGACACTATTTCTTGCGTTTCAGATTTACTGCGACTTCTCAGGCTACTGCGATATTGCGATTGGCGCCTCCCGGGTACTGGGCTACCGATTATCAAACAACTTCAACCGCCCTTTCGCGGCAAAGTCGGTTTCGGATTTTTGGAACCGGTGGCATATAACACTTTCAATGTGGATACGTGATTATGTATTTATGCCGATTGCTATCAGTAAAAAATTTAAGGGTAAAATCGGCGGTGTTATTTTCGCGCTTATTGTGTCTTTCAGCCTGGTAGGCCTGTGGCATGGCGCAAAATGGACATTTCTTTTCGCCGGTATGTTGCAGGGATTAGCGATCGCCGGCGGAATGCTGACCAAAACCCCGAGAAAAAAAATCCAGTCAATTATTACTCAAAGAGTATACAATTTTTTCTGCCTTCTCGGCACCTTCTTTTTCATGTGTTTTACTTTTATATTTGTGTTTGCCCCCGATTTTTCAGCTGCCATAGATATTCTAAATGGTATTTTTGTTTCAGGTAAACACAAGTGGATTGAGCTTGGCATCAACAAAAATGATTTTTTTATTTCCGTGATGCTTATCGTTGTTCTTGAAGTCGTCCAGTACCTCCAGGCCGGAAAAGACGCGAGTGCAAGATTTTTTAAACAGCCAGCTGCCGTCAGGTGGGCAGCATATTACCTGTTGTTACTTGGCATCATCATGTTCGGCGTTTTTACCCCTAATAAATTTATGTACATGCAGTTTTAAAGTTTAGAATATGAGAAAATTTATTTTCAGGACGGTCTTGTTTGCAGCTATGGGAGTGCTCCTGCTTGCGGGTATCAGCGTTATTAATAAAAAATTGATTTTAGACAAGTTATATGCCCCTCAAAATGTTGTTTTAAGCAGAGAAACAAACCTGATTATTATCGGTGATTCTTCTCTCGAGTATTCATACAATCCTGCAATCATCAAAAACTCTATCAACAATGCGAGGCCTGCTGAAAATTATTTTTATTCATACTACAAACTGAAGTTTATTTTAGAAAAAAATAAGCACGTTAAAACAGTTGTGCTGGGCTACGGTTATCACAACCTGTCAAAAAACCGGGACGCTGATATAATGCCCTCAAAAATGTCCCTCCAGTTTTATAACCGCTACTTTATGCTCCTTGACGCAACGGGCAGAAAAGAAATACAAAAATTAGACATGAATTATCTTTTTTGTTATGCCAAATTTTGCCTTGGCATTCCTCTTGAGTTTTATAAAAATATGGATCTTATCGTTGATCTGCTCCTTGGTAAATTTGACCACACAAAATATCCATTCTGGGGGGATTTCTCAAAGGATAAGAAGCTGAGATTGAATGTGGCTTTTGAAAAAATGCTCGATGCGGAAGTGGTCGGTTCATTTTATAACGGGAATACTATCGCCGGAAAATCACCCGTAATGAGCGCATACCTGGTGAAAATTGCAGAGCTGTGCAGCCGTAATAACATACAATTGATTCTGCTTGCCACGCCTGTACATAAAGATTACCTGAGCAGGGTGCCTCCCTATTACATGGAATTAAATTCAGAGATGCTGGTTTTCTTGAAAAAACGATATCCGGATATCAGATATTATGATTATTCGTCCCTGCTGACAGATGATTCGTTCTTCCTTGATCCGGGGCACCTGAACCATAGGGGCGCCGATATTTTTACCGCCGAGCTAAAATTAAAAATATCTCAAGAACACTGCTGCGGCCGCTCCTGAAGTTGTCGCTGTATGCTCCTCCATGCATACCTGCCATCTCCTGGCCACTTCCGGAGAAGAAAGGGGATGGCCGTCGATACAGGGGGCGCCGCGCGAGCGCACGCAGGCGGCCCGACCGGATGAAGCCGTTTGATTAAAGCCCTGCTGTTTGCCGATCCGCTTTGAGCGGATCAGATATTCCAGGGCGCCGGTTTGCCCGGGGCCTATGGCTGTTTTTGAATATGGGGGTGGTGAACATCAGCTGCAAGTATTGTTTCGGCCACGGCAGAAGCAAGCAGTTCATTGCCGAGACGCGACAAGTGGATGGGGTCGGAGACAGGCTCCAGCCAGATTTTTTGACCGTTCCTCTGCGCGGTATCAAAAAGCGCAGCCAGTTTCATGTGATGGGCATGTTCGAAGCTGCCACACAGCCGTTGCTGTATCAAATATGCCATTTCCATCGGGGCCGCCAATTCGGGAAAATCAATGGTGTTCATCGGCTCATCAATTATAATAATTTTAACAGCCGGGTTGTCAGCTGCCAATAGTTCGCAAAGGCTGCTCAGATTAGCTTCCATTGCTTTCCAGACTTTTGTTGAACGCATAATTGCTGCGGCTCCCTGCTCCCAGTGCAGGTCCCTGAGCATGTTCTTGAAGCCTTTCATCGCTATATTGTCGATACAGTAAACCAGCAGGCTGTATTTTTTGCATTGAGCTGTCAGCCGCCTGGCGGCATGCTGAATTCTGTTGTCATTTTTATCATCAACCCGTATGAAATAAAACGCCTTGTCATCATCCACAAGGTTATTAAAAACACTCATAATAACAACTATATCAGGCTTTAAATGTACCGCCTCATACTTGTACAGGTTGATGATTTCTTCCAGCTTGAATGCCGCGATGCCCGCATTGATAACATCGAAACTGCCTCTTCCGGCAGCACGGTCCAGCGCTTCCTGCAGCAGCTTCGGATAGGTGTCCGCGTACGCAAGCCCCAGCCCGTAGGTTGTTGATCCGCCGAAGCAGACGACCCGGACCGACCCGTGCCGGGGCGGCGCGACCTCCGGTCCGCGAAATCCGAGGCGGTTTACCGGGTTGCGCTGGTCGTCGGAAGGCGTGCATTTCCAGTATATCTGATTTCCCTGCGCGTCATGCACCCGCTCATGAGACTCGTTGTCCTGGCTCCGTCGAGCGGCAATGCCATAGGTAAGATACGAGCTGTTATCTGTTTTCCAAAACAAAATAAAACGCGTACCGGCTTCAAGCGCCAGCCAGAGCATGGCGGTGCTTGCCACGATGAGAAGCATTGAGCCAATGGTTTTCATGTTTCCCCCATGGTGCAGCTTTCTGATGCCTCGATCCGGACACCTCCCGGGCTGCTGTTCCGTTCCGCAGCATAACGGAATCAATCGCGAGGCATATGGGCAACAGAATTTTCTTGCTTTTTTACTGGACGTTTCCTGTGAAAATAAATCATGACACCGGGGGTGTCAATCACAAAATATAATTGGAATACCGCTGTGCCGTCGGGGAGAGGCGGGCAGCTTGAAAAATTGCTTTAAAACCTCAGGAGTGGTAGTATGCGGGGCATGCAATGATACGAGGGATGGCGCACATGATTTTCAACCGGTTACAAATGGTATAGATAGCAGCCCATGAAGACCACAAATGCTGTTTTATGCATAAGCTCAATTATACTCGCGTTACTTGCCACTGCTATCATTGACCGGCTGCTTATCCGGCCGTGGGCGGACAGCATCGCTATTCCCCGCTCCACGCGCATGTTCTATGAAACCCCCGAATTCAAGTATATCGCTGACATTAATTCACTGGGATTTCGTGATCGCGAATGGTCATCAGAAAAAGATGATGATCAAATCAGGATCGCGGTGCTGGGAGACTCCTTTACATTCGGATGGGGCGTTGCGGAGGAAGAATCATGGCCCCGTATTCTCGAAAACAAGCTGCGCGAAAGGGGCTATCGGGCAGTTGTCATGAATCTCGCGCAGCCCGGTTATTTCCCGTACATGTATGCCCAGTATGCCTCTATTTACCTGCCTGCCCTGAAACCCGATATAGTGCTGGTCGGCGTGCTCCAGGGGGATGACCTCGTGCAGATGGCATATGGGGATTGCAGTGAACTAAAAAACCCCTCTTCTCCCGGCTCCTCCATCGGCAAGCCTGATAGGCCCGCAGAGCCGAAACCAACTCCCGGCAGGGTGTATTTAAAAAATGCGATGGCAGTATTTCTCCCTAACACCTTGCGCGCCTATTCGTATAAAAAGCGCACCCAGTCGGAAAATGTATATGCTATCTGGAGGTCCATGGCGGAAGGCATATGCAGCAAATTTTCCGCAGAGCAGTCCGCAAGGTTTGCCAAACTCGACGAACAGGTGAAACGCATGTTTCTGCGCGGTGAATTAAATCCATCGCTCGTCCAGGCTGGAGTCCTTTTCCCGGATATACATTGTAATGTCTGGGATCTTAACTCCGGCACAACCCGGGATTTGATAAACCGCATGGCAAAATGCCTGGAAGCCACTCAACAGAACAGCAGCTTTTACGGCGCGCGGGCTACCGCTGTTCTGTCGATACCCTACGGTATGTATGTCAGCGAACGCAGCTACCAGAATTGGACACGCATCGGCTGGAAGCTTTTACCCGAGATGCTTACTGCAAACAACGCCGATATGGCCATAAACATGGCCTGCAAGCCATCGGGAATTCCGTTTGTTTCTGTAACCGAAGATTTCAGGGCTTTTGCAGCCAGCGAAGAACTCTATTTTTCCTACGATGGGCATTTCACCGCTCGTGGCCATGCAGTGTACGCCGGGCTTATTGAGCCCCATGTGGCCGAACTGATTGTTCAGGCAGGCAAATGAATTGTGTGAAAAGGTCCCATTCGCCCTGTTATTTCACGAAGAACCGCCACAGGTAATACACCGGAATGCCCGCCAGCAGCACGCCGATCGAAAACAGCGACGTGGTCGTCCAGGCCATGAGCGCGGCCGTCATCATCGCCACCGACAAAACGATGTAGAGCAGCGGAACATACGGGTAGAGGGGAACCCGATACGCGCGCGGCAGGCCGGGCTGCCTAAAACGCATATACATCATGCCGATGACCGCCAGTACCGGGAATACGCTCAGGGCAAAACCCATGTATATAACCAGCGTCATGGCCGATCCCCATACTACGTAGATGATGGCAAGCCCCATCTGAACACAGACAGCAAGCCACGGCGTGCCGTAGCGCGGGTGCAGTGTCGCCAGCCAGTGAAACAGCATGCGATCCTGCGCCATGGCATAGCAGACCCGCGGACCGATCATCATTTGAACCGACACAGCTGACAGCAGTATAATGGCGATTCCGAGGGTGAGAAAATTGCTCAGCGCCGGTGAAAAGAGAAAACCGGCGGCGATGGCGGCGACCTCGTCTTTGCCCATGAGTGCCTCGCCGGGCGCGGCAATCAGAAAAACAAAGTTGAGCAGCAGGTACAGGCACATGGTCAGCAGCGTACCCCAGAGCATGGCCCGGGGAAGATTGCGCTCCGGACTGCGTATCTCACCGGCAATGTAGCTTGCGCTGTTCCACCCCGAGTAGGCGAACATAACGACCAGCAGGCCCAACCCCATGGCCGCAAAACCGGATGCGCCTGGTCCAGCGGCAGGATAGCCCGCTGCAAGGCGGCCGATCTTGTCGAAATCAGCCGCGAAAAGCCCCAGGACAATCAGCGCTGCGACAATCATAATTTTGACGATCGTAAGGACATTTTGAACATAGCTGCCTTTTTTCACGCCGACGATATGCAGGCCGCCGAAGAACACAATGATCGCAACAGCGGCTGTTTTTTGAAACCAGACATCATCAGGCAGCATGATTTCGCCGGGAGTACCGGAAACAGCGTGAAGAAAACGGCTGATATACTGCACCAGCAGAAGAGAGCTGGTCGCCACCGGAGCTGCAAACCCTACAACAAGCGAGACCCAGCCCGTGAGAAATGCGGGCAGAAAACCGAATATTTTTTTCAGGTACACATACTCGCCGCCCACATCCGGCCATGTGGCAGCGAGCTCGGAATAGCACAGGGCGCCGGCAATGGCAATGCAGCCGCCGATAATCCACAGCGCCATGACGACCGGAGCGCTGCCGGTCATGTCCAGCACATTGCCGGTTGTCATGAATACGCCGGTCCCGATCATATCGGCTACAATAACCAGTATCGCTGTCGCCAATCCCACCTGACGCTTCAAGACCGCCATGGATTCCCTGCCCTTACCGCAGAACGATTTTTACCGTGCTTCAGAAAAATCAAATCCGCACGCAGCCCGGTTTTAAGACGCATGGCACCATCCCCTTTCTTCTACTTACCCTCCATGAGTATGTCAAATGGTTTTCATGCAGTATGTTACGATCATGGATGCCGGCCCGGAGCTTATCGCGCCTTCGACGGGCCGGAATACCCCCTGAAGAGCTGGAATCTGTTTTTAAATCCGGTCGAGCGCACGCCCGTCCCGCAGCAATCGCGGACGCGCGCGCGGCTCTATCGGTCTTCAGGATTGATCAGCCGCCCGCGCTCATTCGAAATGGCAGGGATGGGATCAGCTCGCCGGGCCTGCAGCCCAGGCTTGGCACGATCGCAGGGCCTCTTCGGCCTGGAGCTGCTTTCTCTTTTTGGAGGGGGCCCTGGCAACAGGCCGGGGCAGCAGGCCGAAGTTGGCGTTCATGGGCTGGAACGTGCCGGGATCTGATTCCGTGAGGTGCGCGATAAGGCCGGCTATCATGGTTGCAGGCGCCGGGGCGAGCGCGGGTCTGCCCTGCACGACACGGGCCGCCTGAACCCCGGCCCACCAGCCCATGGCGATGGATTCCACGTAGCCCTCAACGCCGGTGATTTGCCCGGCAAAAAATATTCGAGAGTCGTTTTTGAGCTGCAGGGTGGGACGCAGCAGCATCGGGGCCTTGATAAACGTGTTGCGGTGCAGGCTGCCGTGGCGCGCGAAAACCGCGTGCTCGAGACCGGGAATTTTCCTGAAAACCCTTTTCTGCTCGCCCCATTTCATGCGCGTCTGGAATCCGACCATGTTATAGAGGCTCGCTTCCCTGTTTTCCTGCCGCAGCTGCAGCACCGCGTAGGGCATCTCGCCCGTGTGCGGGTTCCTGAGCCCGACCGGCTTCATGGGCCCGAAGGACAGGGTTTCTCTGCCCCTCTCTGCCATGACCTCGATCGGCATGCAGCCTTCAAAGGGCTTCAGGTCTTCAAATTCGCGCAGCTGCACTTTTTCAGCCGCCATGATGTCGTCGATCAGCTCGTAGTACTGCTCCTGCGAGAGCGGGCAGTTGACGTAGTCGGCTGTTGCCTTGTCATAGCGCGAGGCGCGCCATGCCTTGCGCATGTCGATCGAGTCGGCTTCGATGATCGGGGCGATGGCATCGTGGAAGTAGAGCATGCTGCCGCCGACGAGTCTGCTGATAGTGTCCGCAAGGGCGTCCGAGGTGAGCGGGCCGCTTGCGATGATGACGATGCCCTCCGGCGGGATCAGGGTGATTTCACCGCGTTTGAGTTCAATCAGAGGATGGCTGCCGATCTCGTCTGTTATTGCGGCTGAAAGCGCGTTCCGGTCAACGGCCAGCGCTCCTCCGGCAGGTACGCGGTTGGCGTCGGCGGCCGCGATGACGCGAGAATCAAGCAGCCGCAGCTCGGCCTTGAGCAGGCCCGAGCCGTTGACAATGTCATCTGAGCGCAGCGAGTTGCTGCACACCAGCTCTGCCAGGCCTTGCATGGTGTGGGCCGGCGAAAAGCGCAGGGGCTTCATTTCGTGAAGCACAACCTGACAGCCGCGTCTGGCGGCCTGCAGGGCCGCCTCACAGCCGGCCAGACCCGCGCCGATTATGGTGACGGCATCTGATAACATATTTGTCCGGACCGGAATTTTTTTAGTTTTTCAGAGTAAGTTGTTTTGATGACATTTTTTTGCCGTGGGCCATACTTTTCTTTGCGTGCCCAAAGAAAAGTATGCAAAAGAAAAGGCACCCCGGCGTTTCGCGTCCCGACTCAAGTCGGGATCCCCTCGCCGGGCACATGAATCGCGGGAACGGCAAGAACTCGCTTCGCTCAGACAGCTTGCCGTTCTTTTCCGCTCTCATGCACCCGTCTCGGCTGCGAAACGATGGGGTTTAAAACCCAACATCTAAATTTGAAAGTCGACATATTTAGCATGCCACATCTGATGCGACGTACATTCTTTATGTTTGAGATTCTATGTTTTAAAAACCCGTTGCAGCGCAGCCGAGCGAAGCGTGCGGACGCGGAACAAGGGCGGCAAGCTGTCTGAACCCCGCGAAAAGCGGGGTGAGTTCTTGACGCCCCCGCGTGCGTGCGTTTTGCGAGGGCAGTCCCGACTTTAGTCGGGGCCAAGGTGCAGGGCGGCTTTTCTTTTGGTACTTTTCTTTGGAACCGAACAAAGAAAAGTACAAATAGTTCTTTTGAATTCCGGCCTGCGCTTATTGTGTCGGGTTACGCTGCGCTAACCCAACCTGCTCGTCTATTCTTCTTCCTTGACCGCGCGTTTGTATTTGCAGTCTTTCTGGGGGCACTTTATCTGGCGGCCCCAGCGCTTGGTGACCTTCTCGACCAGAAACGGCGCGCTGCACTGAGGGCAGGGTTCGGGAAGCGGGCGGTCCCAGCTGGCGAACGTGCAGCGCGGGTACTGCGAGCAGCTGAAAAACACCTTGCCGCGCCGGGATTTTTTTTCGAGTATGTCGCCGACGCCGCAGTCAGGGCATTTGACGCCCACGGCCACGGGTTTATTCAGCGGCCGGATGAAATTGCATGACGGGTATTTGGAACAGCCGTAAAACTGCCCGTATTTGCCCTGGCGCAAAAGCAGTGGCGCGCCGCAGGTATCGCACACTTCGCCCGACAGCTGCGCGGCATCGCCGTTTTCGGCGCTGCCGTTTGTAAGCGGCCGCACGTAGCGGCATTCGGGAAAGGCGCTGCAGGCAAAAAAACGGCCGTATTTGCCGAGCTTGATCACCAGCGCCTTGCCGCAGTCAGGGCAGGCCTCTTCGGTTTTCTCTGTGGTGACATCCGCCTTTTTGACCTCCTGGTCCTTGGTGTGGATCAGGGAGATGAAGGGTCTCCAGAACCCGAGCACGGCGGGCTTCCATTCGGCTTCGCCGCGCGAAATGGCGTCGAGCTGGTCTTCGAGATAGGACGTAAAGCCGTAGTCTACGTACTTGGAGAAGTGCCTGACCAAAAGATCGCTCACCACCATGCCGATATCGGCCGGCACGAAACGTTTTTTCTCCAGGCGCACGTATTCGCGGTCCTGCAGGATGCTGATAATGCTCGCGTAGGTCGAGGGACGGCCGATGCCGTATTCCTCGAGGGCCTTGACCAGCGTGGCCTCGGTAAATCGCGGCGGCGGCTGGGTGAAATGCTGGTTCGGCGTCAGGCCCAGCAGATCGAGCGTCTGGCCAGGCTCAAGCACCGGCAGCATGCTTTCGTTTTCCTGCTCATTTTCTTCCTGCGTGTCGCGGCCTTCGCTGTAGAGCTGCATGAAGCCGGGGAAGCGCACGGTCGATCCCGTGGCCCGGAAGGTGGTTCCCTCTCCTGCGCTGATGTCGGCTGAAACCGAGTCGATAACGGCCTGCGCCATCTGGCTGGCAACGGCGCGGCGCCAGATGAGCGTGTAGAGCTTGTATTCGTCCTGGGTGAGGGCGTGCTTGATATGATCGGGCAGCAGGCCCGCATCGGTCGGCCGGATGGCCTCGTGGGCCTCCTGCGCATTCTTGGACTTTTTAGTGAACACGCGCGGCTTTGCGAGCGCGAAGCGCTCGCCGTACTCGCGCACGATGACGGCGTGGATGTCTTTCAGGGCGCTTTCGGCCAGCTCGGTGCTGTCGGTGCGCATGTAGGTGATCAGACCGGTCGTGCCGCTGCCCACGTCAATGCCTTCGTAGAGTTTCTGCGCGACCGACATGGTGCGCTTGGTTGAAAAACCGAGCTTGCGGGATGCTTCCTGCTGCAGCGTGCTGGTTATAAAGGGCGGCGGCGGGGTTCGCTTGATCTCGCGCTTCTTGACGTCGCACACGATGTAGTCGGCTGCGTCGAGGCCGTCAAGTATTGACTGCGCCTGCTGCTGGTTAATAATCGAGAGCTTTTCCAGCTTTTCGCCGCCTGCCTCGATCATCTGCGCCCGAAACGGGCTGTTCTTGGTGCGCGGCGTGAGCTCGGCCACGATGCTCCAGTATTCCTGCTCGCGGAAGGCGCTGATCTCCTTTTCGCGTTCACAGATCAACCGCAGCGCCACCGACTGCACCCTGCCGGCCGACAGGCCGTAGCGGATCTTCTTCCACAGAAACGGGCTCAGGTTGAACCCGACCAGGTAGTCAAGCACCACGCGTGCCTGCTGCGCATCGACAAGGCTGAGTGAAATCTGCGACGGATGCGCCATGGCTTCCGTGATGGCATCGCGCGTGATTTCATGGAACGTAACGCGCCTGACCTCGGGCACTGCTTTGCGCGCCGGTTTCGAGCCCGGCTCGAGGTTCAGCGCGGCCAGCAGATGCCAGGCAATGGCTTCGCCCTCGCGGTCAGGGTCGGTTGCCAGAAACACGGTGCCTGCGTTTTTGAGCGACTGTGAAATGTCTTTCAGGTATCGGCGGCTTGCGGGCAGAATCTCGTATTTCGGGATGATGTCGTCGCCGATCTCGACTGAGCCGGGTTTGCTGGGAAGCGCCCGAATGTGTCCCTTGCAGGCCAGCACCTCGTAGTCCTTTCCCAGGAACTTTGAAATAGTTTTCGCCTTGGCGGGCGATTCGACGATGACCAGTGATTTGCTCATAATAGCTGTTTCCTGTTAAGGCTTTTGAAAAACGTCTATCCGCCGAGGTGCGCTGCGCTGCGGCATACGGCAGGGACACGGCATGCCGTGCCCCTGCAAATGATTGCGTGCATTCGGGACCGTCCTTTGCGGTAAATCTGTTGCGAAGGATGGCCATTTTTAAACAGCCCGTATAAAAAAATACAGGGCTCCGTAGTGTATGCCCTTTCCGGTGCGCCCGGCCTCAGGCGTTGCTGCATGCAAAGTGTTTGCCGGGCAGCTGCCGCACGAACCCGCCCAGTTCAAGCTCCAGCAGTACCGCGGAGATCGCGCCGCTGGAAAGGCCCGTCTCACAGATGAGCCGGTCGATGTGCGCCGGCCCGGCTGCAAGCAGATCGCAGATACGCCGGGCTTCCGGGGACAGCGTCTCGATCGCGGGCGCCTCCGGCTGTGCGGGGCCGGACGAAGCAGCCATGCCGAGCGCGTCGATGATGTCCTGCCCGGACTCGACCAGGGCCGCGCCAGAGCGGATGAGCTGATGCGCGCCCCGGGCCTTGAACGAGTAGATCGATCCGGGCACGGCAAACACATCGCGGCCCTGCTCCAGGGCCAGGCGGGCCGTGATCAGCGAGCCGCTCTTCGGCCCGGCTTCAACCACGAGAATCGCGCGCGCCATGCCGCTGATGATCCGGTTGCGGGCCGGGAAATGATAGGCGTCCGGCCCGGTGCCTGGCGCATGCTCCGACAGGATCGCCCCTGTTGCGGCAATTGCGTCATACAGGCGCCGGTTCTCCGCCGGATAGCACACATCGGCCCCGCAGCCAAGCACGGCAATGGTGCGGCCGCCGGCCGACAGGGCGCCCCTGTGCGCGGCCGCGTCGATGCCTGCCGCCATCCCGCTCACGATTGTCAGGCCGGCCCTGGCAAGGTCCCGGCTGATATCGGCCGCGGCCCGCAGCCCGTAGTCGGAGGCATTGCGCGAGCCCACGACCGCAACCGCATTACCATCCGCGGGCTGCAGCCGCCCCCTGATGTAGAGGTACGGCGGCGGATCATAAATATTTTTGAGCGCCTGCGGATAGTCCGGCGCAGTGTACGTACTGCTATATATATCGGTGCCGGAAAGCTTTGCCAGCTCGCGGTCAATTTCGGGATTTGCAAGGCTGCTTTTCAGGGCCTGCGCGGTCCGGGCCGACATGCCGGAAACAGCGGCAAGCTCTTCCTGTGAAGCGGCCATGATGCGCTCGGGCGAGCCGAATGTTTCGAGCAGGTTTTTACAGACAACGGTGCCGATGCCGGGCGTCAGCCGCAGGGCAATCCAGGGGCGAAGTTCGCTGTTCACGCCGCATGCTCCCCGTTCCTGCCGGAACATAACAATCAACTGTGCGGCAGCGGGACGCTGCGACGGCTTTTCAGCAGCCCCTCCACCGGAAAGCACGATTGATAACGGCAGAGGCCTTAAATGTCAAGGAATAAAAAATTAAGAATAACGGCGGGCTGTCGAAAAAGCATCCATCGTCAACAGGATTTTGCTTTGGGTGACGGATGTTTTTGAATCGTACGCTGAAGACTGAACAACGGAACCAAGGGCCGGATTCCGGCTATCAGCTTCGCTTTCGGGAATGATACAATAAATTAAATGTCATGGCGTGCCCCGGGCAGGCAACCAGCCTTTGTTGTGTTGAGCCCCCGGTTTCGCCGGAGGTGCTCCGGCTTAATACCGTGGCCGGAAGGAGGAATCGTGAAAAAAAAGAGGATATCACCCGATGATCGAGATGATGCACCCTTGAAGTTTATTATAAAAAGGGGCCTATCCGCCAGGGCCGGATTGAATTCCCGGGCGCCTTTTGCTATGCTGCACGGATGCCCGGCATCGCCTTCGTCCTGACACGTACAGCAGCCTGCCCGCGGGGGCTGCCGCCTATTCCGAGTTTCCCATGATACCGAGAAAATTGCTTGGCAACGCACAGACTCCTGACGGGACCGGCGAGCTTCAGCTGTCCCGGCGGGGGGATGATTTTTTTATTTCCTATAACGGCAGGGAGCTTATGAACAGCCGCATGCACGGCTCCGAGGATATGCTGGCCGAGTTTGCCTGTAAACCCATTGCCGCCCGCCCCCGGGCCCGGGTGCTTGTCGGGGGCCTCGGCCTCGGCTATACCCTCGCCGCCGCCTTGGCTGTCGTGCGCAAAGACGCAGCCGTGGTCGTTGCCGAACTCGTGCCGGCCGTTGTCCGGTGGAACCGCAGCCTGTGCGGGCACCTGGCCGGCCATCCGCTGGATGACCCCCGCGTTACAGTTGAAGAGCGCGACGTATGTGTTCTGCTCAAGCATGCCCGGAGCGATTTTGACGCCGTAATGCTCGACGTCGACAACAGTCCCGACAGCATGACGCAGGCAGGCAATGACTGGCTGTATGGCACGAAAGGCCTGGCGCACATTTGCAGGGCACTGCGGCCGAAGGGTATTGTGACGGTGTGGTCGGCGGCGCCCGACAGGAGCTTCACTCAGCGCCTGCGCAGGGCCGGATTCGAGATAGAGGAAAAAACCGTCAGCGCGCGGAGTTGCGGCAGGGGAGGGCTGCACACTATCTGGGTTGCCCGGAGGCCGGATTAGCAGGCTGTTGACATTTAATCCGGCTGGGAGTAAATACACGTGCAGAAGTTCCACCGCATATATACCAACAGCACAAGGAGGATCAGCATGAAGAAGACACTCGCACTTGCATGTCTGGTGATTTTCATGGCGGCCGGCGCGGCACTGGCATCCGAGCCGATCCAGCTCAGCCTGACACCGGATGTCGCCATCCACAGCAAAACAACACGGATCGAGGGACTTTCGCTCAACATCTGGGGCGAAAACCCGCAGACCTCATTCGCCCTGGGTATCGTGAACGGGTTTACGGGCACGAGCAAGGGCTTCAGCCTGGGATTACTTCTCAGCTATGCCGACAGCTACAAGGGGTTTCAGCTCGGCTGCGTTAACTACATTAAAGGCACCATGCTCGGCGGGCATATGGGCTTTGTTAACTATGTGGAGAGCTCGGTCAAGGGGGTGCAGGTCGGCGGCGTGAATTATGCCGGGCACCTCAATGGCCTTCAGCTGGGCGTTGTCAACTATGCCGCCTCGGCAACAACGGGCGTGCAGATCGGCATACTGAATTTGATTCCCAAGAACCAGTGGTTCAGCGCCTTCCCGGACCAGGTCGCCCCGGGCATGGTACTAGTCAACTGGCGTTTCTAAACCACTCGCGACAGAGTCAGCAACAAAGGGCCGGGCATGATATGCCCGGCCCTTTGTTTTGCTGCCTGTCCGGCGGAACGACTGCGGGTCCGCTGAAGACGCTCAGGCGCCCCGGGTTAGCCAGTATCCGATCCCGGCGGCGCACGCGATCCACACGGCAATGACGAGGCAGGCTGCAACGGCGCTCGTCGGCTGCCCGGACAGCTCAGCTGCCCTGGCACGGCTTGCCTCGATTACTTCAGCCGGCGTCAGTTTGATGATAAGGAAGATGCCGACGGGCAGCAGGATCAGGTCGTCAAGATAGCCGATCACCGGGATAAAATCGGGAATCAGGTCGATCGGGCTGATCGCGTATGCCGCCACGGCGAGGGCGAGCAGCCGGACCACCCATGGCGTCCTGGGATCGCGGGCGGCGAAGTACACGGTGAGGGCATCGTGCCTGATGCGCTTTGCCGCGTTGCGCAGCGCGCTTACGTATTTCATGGCATCAATCGGCTTTTTGCCGGGTTTTATAGCGTCCGGCCTGCCGGCGACCTTCGGCCTTCAGGCTGATGGAGGTTGTTTCGCGCACATCAAGCCCGAGCCTGCCGATAAGTTCTTTCAGATAATCAAGGTGGGGGCAGCAGGGGCCGTGGTAGTTGTCCCTGGTGATGCAGGAGGAGAGCTGGACAACGATCCTGTCTTTTTCGATGCCCTCCTTGGTCTTTATCTTGCGCACAAGATTGCCGAGCTTGCGGTGCAGGGCCCGGCCGCAGCACCCTCCGCAGGTCATGTAGAGCGTGCGGTATGTTTTGTCAGCGGGGTAGTGCGCAAACCCGCCGGTTCGTTCGTGAAACGCCCGCTCGCACATGTATCCTGAGCAGCGCTGCTTCACAAGGTGGCACTGCACGATGGCGATATAGTCCTTTTTTTCCATGTTATCCTTTGAACAGGCTCTCAAAGAGGCCGATTTGTCTGATAATGGGGGAACGCCCCAGGTTGACGTATTCATAGCTGTTTTGTAAATCTAATGTCAAACGGTTTATCTGATTTCCGTCCGAGTTTACATGGACGGGCTTGCACTGTGGGCTGGGTGAGATTTTAAACCTCAAACATTTTGAGCGAAGCATTACGGAGTTTGAGCATGCCCCGTTGCAGCGCAGGCCGGCACTCACAAAGCAAGGCCGGCGGAGGCGACAATGGCGGCGCCGCGTTCGCGCATGGTCGCGAGCGCGCGCCGGCCGTCGCCGGGGTGCAGGTCAACGGCCCTGACGCAGTCCTCGATAACGATGGTTGCAAAGCCGTGGCGCAGAGCGTCAAGCACGGTTTCCTTTACGCAGTAATCGGTGGCAAGCCCGCAGACAAAAAGCTCTTCCACTGCCTGCTCACGCAGAAAGGCGGCAAGGTCCAGGTTGGTTGATTCAAAATCGCTGTATCCGTCGTCCTCAAGGCTCGTGCCTTTTTCAAGAAAGCAGTCAACGGCAGCAATGGTCAGGTCCGGGTGAAAATCGGCTCCGCGGGAACCGCGCACGCAGTGCACGGGCCATTTTTCAAAGTGCCGGGAGCCCCGCGGATGCATGTCGCGAGATGCCACGACAAGGTCGAACCTGCTCATGATGCGGTTAACGGGGGCGATGATTTCATCGCCCCCGGTTACGGCAAGCGCCCCTCCCGGGCAGAAGTCGTTCTGCAGGTCGACGATCAGCAGGCAGCGTTTTTTAGCCATGGCGGCGGCGCTCTTCAATAAGCGTTTGCCGGAGCCGGTAGAGCTGTTCGCTCAGGCCTACCCTGTAGACATGCGGGTTGGCAAAGCGTTTGTGCTCGTCGGGCAGCAGGCCAAAGCGTTCGCGGGCAAAGGCCTGCGATGTTTTCAGGCCGGGGAAGTCCGCAGCCAGCCTGCCCGCGCGCACCACAGGAAAGAACACGGGGTCGGGACGCATTGCGGGCCGCTGCACCGCGGTTGTATGGAATGACACGGTCGGGTGCCTGATGAGATCGAGGCAGCTTTCGGCCTCTGCCTCAAGGGCAAGGGCGTCGATCAGAAATTTTCCCTGCCGGTCAACGTAGCGCAGGACTTTTTTCCTGCCGGGGTTGTTTATTTTTTCCGGATTTTCGGAAATCTTGATGGTCGGCGAGCCGCCTACTTCGCACAGCTTGTAAATGCCGTCAAGGGCCGGCTGGTCGCAGGCGCAAATCATCCTCGTTCCCACTCCGAAGATGTCGATGGGCGCCTGCTGGTCAAGCAGGCTTTCAATGAGGTGCTCATCGAGCTGATTGGATGCGACAATTTTAACATACCCGAGGCCGGCTTCGTCGAGCATGGCGCGGGCCCTTTTGCTCAGGTAGGCCATATCGCCCGAGTCAAGGCGTATGGCCCGAAGCCGTTCGCCGCGGCCCTCCATCTCGCGGGCCACGCGCACGGCATTGGGAACGCCGGAGGCCAGGGTATCGTAGGTATCGACAAGCAGGGTGCAGTTTTTCGGGTACAGACCGGCATAGGCGCTGAAGGCGGCCTGCTCGCTTTCAAAGCTCTGGATCCAGCTGTGCGCGTGGGTGCCCGCAACCGGAATGCCGAAATTTTTTGCCGCCAGGGTGTTCGAGGTGCCGGCAGTCCCGCCGATAAACGCCGCCCGAGTCGCCGCCATGGAGGCTTCGGCCTGGGCGCGCCTCAGCCCGAAGTCCATGACCGCTCTGCCGCGCGCAGCCGATACGACGCGCATGGTTTTTGTGGCCACGAGAGTCTGGAAGTTAACGATGTTGAGAAGCATGCTTTCAAGCAGCTGCGCTTCGATGACAGGTGCGCTGACGCGCATGAGGACATCGTCGGGGAAGACGATATCTCCCTCCCTGAATGCATCAATGTCTCCCGTGAACCGGAACGTTCCCAGCCAGTCGAGGAAATCGGCACGGAAGCCAAGGCCTTTCAGGTAGGCTGTTTCGTCGTCCGAATATGAGAAGGCAAGGGCGCTTTGCACAGCCTGCTCCAGGCCGGCAAAAACCGCATAGCCTCCGCCGAACGGCGCTGAGCGGAAATAAAGGTCGAAGGTGGCTCGGACGTCTTTTTTGCCGCTGCAGAAATAGCCCTGCGCCATGGTGAGTTCGTAAAAGTCGGTATAGAGGCCTGAGCGGGTTGGGTCCATCGCAGCGTCCTGACGGGGAGCATGGTCGTGTCGTATGCCTTGAAGCATAGCGCAGGACACGGGGTATTGCAAAAACTAGTTTAGCGGCGGTTTGCCGCGCTATCATGCCCGGGCCGGGAGCTGGCGCAGGGCAGGCCGCGGATCAGCTCACGGTCCACCGCGATGCGCCGGTTTCAGGCTGACCAGGGTTGCGCCCCAGGATCCGCCGGTTTCATCGGCAAGGCGGAAGGATGCAACCCCGGGAAGCTGCTCCAGCGCGGCATGTACGGTCCTGCGAAGTGCGCCGGTGCCCTTGCCGTGAATGATGCGTATTGTAAGAATATTGAGGCGCCGGCATTCGGCAATATAGTCGGCGACAAGCGCCGCCACCTCGCGCGGCTGAAACGTGTGCAGGTCAAGCGTGCCGTCGATCGGAATTTCAACCGGTTTCATTTCATCCGCGCCCATGAGCATCCCTTAAGATTGAAATTGCATGCCGCGCCTCTTCATGTTACATCACAACTGTTTGCGAAACAAATTTTGACATTGGCATATGGAGGAACACCGTGATGGTATTGAAGCGAGATGTTGTTCTGGCTATCGGCTCCTATCTTCTGCTCATGGCCCTTGCCGTCAAGTTCAGCCTGATGGACGGGCTCGGCAAGGATGAAAGCGCCCACCTGGCAGCATCCGGCTGGATGTACGCGCGCCGGCTGGTCATGGTCTTTTTCGCGTGCGTTCTGCCGCTGCTGTGCGGCCGGAGCGGGATTGCCGTCTATGGCTGGCGCGTTACCCCCCGCTGGCTCGCTATTGCCGCGGGGACCGGCATTGTAATCGGCTTCGGCAATCCGGGGGGCTTTGATCCGATGAGCGCGGTTGCCGTTGTGCTTGCGGCCTTTCACACGTTCGCAACAGAATTATACTTCAGGGCCTACCTGATAACAACCTTTGCCCGCCGCTGCAAAGGGTTCTGGGCCCCGATTATGCTTTCAGCCATCATGTACGGGATGTCCTATTTAACCGTCTACAATATCTGGTTTCATCAGTGGCCCTATTTCAAGGTTGTAGCCGTGGCTCTTTTCACCGTCCTTGGCATTATCTTCGGCTACAGCTATCGCAAATCGCAATCATTTCCGGTACCGTGGGCCATGCACTTTTTCGGAGTGCTTAAGTACCGGATGCTGTTGTAGCAAACCGTCAGATCACCGGTCAGGCACAGGGACTGGAGCCTGCAATTGCCCTTCTGCCTGCCGGCAGCGCTCAAAAAAATCGCTTACGCGGTCGTTGAACGCATCACGCGCTTCAAGCATCACGACATGGCCGGCATCCGCAATTGTCGCGAGCTCTGCTTCGGGCAGCATGGCGGCCAGTTCGGCGGGCATCTCCGGCGGGGTGACGAAATCGTTTGCACCGCGCATGACAAGCGCCGGGGCTGCGACCGCGCCGATCCATGAACGGCTGTCAAAGCGTCCTGCTGCCAGCAGGTCGGCATGCAGCGCGGGGCTGCCGTTGTTTTTCAGGAACGCGTAGGCCCGCAGGAACTGCTGCGGTATGAGGCGCCGCGCTTCGGGCGCTTCAGGGTCGATGTTTTTTTCAAAAAGTTCACGGTAGGTCCCGGAAAACTTGAACCGCGTGCCGGTGCCGATCAAGACAAGGCCGGCAACCTGTCCGGGATGCAGCCGGGCATATTCCTGGGCGATCGCGCCGCCGAAGGAGTGGCCCATCAGGAAAAACCGCTGCAGCGCCAGCGCCAGCGTGAAGGCGTTCAGCCAGTGCGCATATTCCTCCGCTGAGCGCAGCGCCTTCCCCTCCGAGCGGCCGTGGCCGGGCAGGTCAGGCGCTATAACGGCATAGCAGCGCCGCAGGCGGCTGATCTGCGCGCTCCACACAATGCTGTCGGCGCCTGATCCGTGCAGGCATACCAGAACGGGCGCATTCTCCGGGTTGCGCGCTGGTGCGCGGTAATGGATGATAGAGCCGTTAATCGTCAGTTCAGGCATGCAGCCGCTCCGTTGCGTGCGTTCAAGTGCATTGAGCCGATACGAACTGGCAGTATAGCATAAAATCAGTTCGGCGTCGGGATCGGGAGCAAAACCCGTTCAGGGTTCAAACATCGGGATCGCTATCGTGTTCGGTGTCGAATACGTTCGAGCAATCCAACACCCGGGCTAAATATATTTATTGCATAATAAAATTTTTTGTATACAATCTAATAGTGTACAAACATTAAAGGAGCATTGCCATGTTGAAGAGCCTTAAAGCGCTGTGGCTGATTGCAGCTGTATCAGGTTTGGCAGGTTTCGTGCCGTGGGCTCAGGCGCAGGACATGCCGGCGGCGGATAATCAAACCGCTGCAGCCGCTTTGCGCATTGCCGACAACAGCATTTCAATGCCGCTTGAAAGCGTCCTGCTGCTGGCCCTGAAAAACAACCTCGATATCACCTTCGCCAGCATGCAGCCTGCTGCGGCTGAAACCGACATCATGCGCGAAAAGGGGCAGTTTGACACGATTTTCAATTCCGAGTTTTCCAAGTACCGCGAGAAAAAGCAGGTTGCCAATTTTCTTGCAGGCGCTGTTCCTAGTGCTGATCCAGTAACGGAAATATGGCAGGAGCGCTATAATTTCGACGCCGGGCTGCAGAAGAAGTTTCTGCTGGGCACTGAGGCTGAGTTGAAGTTAAGTCACCAGGAATCAAGGTCGGACCTCTCCTTTGCGGGCCTGGTCCCTGAATACTACAGCGAACTCGTGCTGGGCCTGACCCAGCCGCTGCTGAAAGACTTCGGCATCGAGATCGGCCGCACGTTTATTAAAATCGCCAATTTGAATTACGAGATCTCCGAGCAGCAGTTCCGCAGGGATGTCATGGATGTGCTCTACCAGGTTGAGTCCTTTTACTGGGACCTCTATTACTGGATTTCCGAGCTCGGCAGCAAGCGCAAATCGCTGGAGCGCGCCAGGGACCTTGAGCGGACTACCCGCGCCCGGATCGAGGCCGGAACAGTCGCGCCTATCGAAATCTATCAGTCCGAGGCCGAAGTGGCCCAGAGGACCCAGGAGGTTATCCTGGCCGAATCAAGGGTGCGCCAGGCCGAGGACAATCTTAAAAAGGCCTTGAACCTTTACCGGGACCAGCGCTACTGGAATGTCGTCGTAAGGCCGACCGATATACCTGAAAAAAGCATGCTTCAGCCCGCGGAAACAGACTGCATTGAGGTCGCGCTCGAAAAGCGCCCTGATATCAAACAGGCCCGGCTCGGCCTTGATATCAGCGGTACGCAGCTGCGCTACAGCAAGAACCAGCTGTTGCCCCGGGTCGATCTGTTCGGATCGATCGGCACCAACGGCCTGTCAGGCTCTCCGGTGGACGGCGGGGATACGACATGGCGAGGCAACCGCAAAGACAGCATGGACTATTTGAATGACGGCGATTACTACACCTATCAGGCCGGCATCAGGCTGCAGTTTCCGCTGGAAAACAGGCTGGCAAGGAGCCAGCACGCGCGCGCCCGGATTGAGGCAGCCCAGGCCGAAACAACGCTTCAAAATGTCGAGAACACCATCGTCAACGAGGTGCGCGACGCGATCCGCAAGATTGCGACCAGCCGCGAGCTGATTGATTCGAGCTATGCCACGCTGAAAGCAAACCAGGAAAAACTCAAGGCGGAAGAGAAAAAGTATGACGTCGGCATGTCAACGGCGTTTGCCGTGCTGACCTACCAGTCCGACCTTGCCGACGCTGAAAGAAACCTG
The DNA here is from genome assembly GCA_903881505.1 of uncultured delta proteobacterium. Taxonomy (GTDB): domain Bacteria; phylum Desulfobacterota; class WTBG01; order CAIYCZ01; family CAIRTM01; genus CAIRTM01. Next base: position 23,715 of record CAIRTM010000067.1, read on the forward strand.
ACGCTGTCTTTGACAGAGCACCGCAAGGCGCTCGCCAACCTGCAGCGCGTCATGGGCACGCTGCTCGAGGACAAGGGCCTGGCGCTGTAGAGGCTGCCGGGAAGGAACCGCAGGCGTTGAGAACTCCGGCCCTGCGGGACCAGTGATTTTTATGAGGAGTTGAAATGGCAACAATGGCATCATTTGAAAAAGTCAATGATCTGATCGGTGTGATTCACCGCTGCATGCGGCGTTTTTTCGAATCGCAGATGAAAAAATACGACATCACGCCGCCGCAGTTTGAAGTGCTGGTGATTTTGTGGAATGAGGACGGGCTGGTCTTGAGCGATCTGGGCCGGCGCCTGTCCCGGGACGGGCCCACGATCACCGGCATTATCGACCGGATGGAGAAAAAGCAATTGCTGGTGCGTCGGCGCAATACGCGCGACCGCCGGGTCATACAGGTCTACCTGACCGAAAAAGCATGGGAAATCAAGGATAATCTCATGAAAATGCAGAAAGAGGCCGGCATGGACATCACCGGCAATTTCTCCGATCAGGACATCAAAACCCTGGAGGAACTGCTGCACAAGGTGCTGGTCAATGTTGAAGAAAAGATAATGCCGCATGTGGATTAAAAAATGTTTCTCTAACCGGCCGAAATGTGGTATATATTAAAACTTAGCGCGCAAACAAACCAGTCGCTAGAGCCATACGGTAACAAGCAACCGGCAAGAATAAAAAAAGCGTGAAAGGAGACAGGTAACATGGCATTAGAAAAGATTGAATATGATGCAGGGCATTGCCAGCGCTGTTCTACCTGCAAATGGTCGCACCTGTGGGAAATCAAGAGCCACCGTTTCTGCCGCAGCTGCCCTTCACTGGTCTATGGAAAATATGATTCATACGCCGCTCAGGGCAAGAACGACATCGCGACCGGACTTCTCAAGGGTGAGCTGAACTGGGAAGATCACCATGAGAAGCTGCTTGAGGTCATCTACCGATGCCCGGTGTGCGCGGCCTGCGATATCAACTGCAAGCGCATCATGGACCTGAACATCATCGGTGTGCTCGACGCCCTGCGCGAAGAGGCCTGCGAAAAGGGCTACGGCCCGCTGCCCGCGCACAAGGAATTCCTCAACAGCATCCTGAACTACGACAACGTCTGGAAGCAGCCCCGCACGCGCCGCGCCAACTGGGCCAAGAAAATGGGCGTGAAAGACCTGTCCAAGGCCGGTGAGAAGGCCGATGTTCTTTATTATGTCGGCTGCACCTATGCCTACAAGCCCGGCATGGAGACCGTGCCCCAGGCAACCGCGACCATTATGAAAAAGGCCGGCGTTGATTTCGGCATTCTGGGAGCCAAGGAAGTCTGCTGCGGCGGTATCGCCGACAATATCGGCGACCAGAAGACCTTCAAGGAGATCGCCGACAAGAACCTGGCGATATTCAAGGAAGTCGGCGCCAAGACGATCGTGACCAACTGCCCCGGCTGTTTCATGACGTTCTCGGAAAAATACGCCCGCATCCAGAAGATCGACACCGCCAAGCTGCCCTACAAGGTCATGCACACCACCCAGTTCATCGAGCAGCTGATCAAGGAAGGCAAGATCAAGTTCACCAAACCCGTCAACAAGCAGGTCACCTGGCATGATCCCTGCCACCTGGGTCGTCGCGGCGAGCCCTACAAGCACTGGGAAGGCAAGCGTGTCGCCTTCGGCCTTACCGAGCCGCCGCGCGAACTCAACCGCGGCGCGTTCGGCTGCTATGATGCGCCCCGCAACATCCTGAAGGCCATCCCCGGCATCAAGCTGGTCGAGATGGAGCGCATCCGTGAATACGCCTGGTGCTGCGGCAGCGGCGGCGGCGCAAAGTCAGCCTATCCTGATTTCGCCCTGTCAACCGCCAAGGAGCGCATCGAAGAGGCGGCCGCCACCGGAGCAGGCACGATCGTGACCGCATGCCCGTGGTGCGAAGCCAACCTGAACGACGGCATCGACGCTTCCGAGGCCAAAATGAAGGTTGAAGACATCCTCGATGTTGTCATTGAGGCCATGGGCGAGTAATAGCCCCCACTAACCGAGTATGTTTCCGTAGCCGGGCTGGCAGCAGCCCGGCTGTTTTTTTGACGGAAGGTGCGCCTGGCCGCATGAGCCCGGCATCCGGTGTTGACACTGCGGCGTGGCACGGCCTTCCCCGGATTGACAGCACAGTTTCAGGGCTCAGGTGTGCGGGCGGAAAGGCTCTTCAGCCCCCGGGCACAATTCAAGCAGAAAAGCATCGCGCGAGGCCGATACGCGCGTGCGCACGGGTGTAAAGACGACAGCGCCGAACGGGCAGCCCGTGACGCACGTGCCGCAGAAACTGCAGCGCGAGATATCGTAGACAAAGGTTGCCGGAAACTTGCGGCCTGCCCCGGCAGGTTTTTCGCCCTGAACGCTGAGGCACGTGGACGGACAGGACCGCGCGCACAGGCCGCAGGCCGTGCACAGCAGCTGCCCCTGCCCGTCGCGGGCAAGCTTCAGGCTGCCGCGGAAGTGCGGGCTGAGCACGGCTGCCCGGCGCGGGTACTGTTCAGTCACCACGGGTGAGAACAGGGCCTGCAGGGTCACGAGCATGCCGTCAAGCAGGCTGACCGCGCCGCGGTACAGGTCGAGGAAATAGGCTTTCATATACACACCACCAGCGCGGTTATGAGCAGGTTGACCAGCGCGAACGGTATCAGGTATTTCCAGGCGAATTTCATCAGCTGGTCGTAGCGCACGCGCGGAAAGGTCCAGCGCACCCACACCATGACGAACATCAGGCCGTAGGCTTTCATGAAAAACCAGATCGCGCTGCTGTAGGCGGGCCAGGGCAGCGCCGGCCCGTGCCAGCCGCCCAAAAACAGCACGGTCGCAAGGCAGCAGATCGTGAACATGTGGGTGTATTCGGCGATCATGAACAAGCTGAACCCGATGCCGCTGTATTCGGTCAGGTAGCCGGCCGTGAGCTCGCTTTCAGCCTCGGGCAGGTCAAAGGGCGCGCGGTTGCATTCCGACAAACCCGCGACCAGGTAGATCAGGAACCCGAACGGCTGCAGCGCGACAAACCACAGGGCCGCCTGCGAGAGCACGATCTCAGCCAGGCTGAAGCTGCCGGCCTTCAGGGCCACGGCCAGGGCCACCAGCAGGATGGGTATCTCGTAGGCGATGTTCTGCGCAACCGAGCGCATGGCGCCGATCATGGCGTACTTGTTGTTGGCGCTCCAGCCGGCCAGAAAGACCCCGATCGTGCCGAAGGCCTCGATCGCCAGCACGAAAATCAGGCCGGCCGGCATGTCAACGACCTGCAGGGCAGGGCTGAACGGGATGGCGATCAGGGGCAGAAGTACGGGCGAGAGCGATATGACCGGCGCGAGCCTGAAGACCAGGCCTTCGGCCTGCTGCGGCACCACCATGCGCTTTGCCAGCAGCTTGATGCCGTCGACCGGCATCTGCAGGATGCCGTGCCAGCCCACCTCCATGGGACCCAGCCTGCGCTGGAAACGGCCGGCCAGCTTGCGCTCGAGATATCCCATCACGGTCGCGTTGGCGAACACGAAGGCGGCCACCAGCACGACCGAGCAGACTATTCGCAGCACATCGATGTCCATGGCGCTGTTGTCCATAGGGGCCTACCGGTCTATTTCAGGAATGACCAAATCAAGGCTGCCGAGGGTTGCGATCAGGTCCGCGAGCAGCATGCCCCGGCACAGTTCGGGCAGCAGGCTCAGGTTGCCCATGCAGGCCGAGCGTATCTTCAGGCGGTAGGGGATCTCGCTGCCGTCCGAGACCGCCCAGTAGGTCACGTGCCCGCGCGCGCCTTCAACCGACGAGCTGTACTCACCCGGCGGCGGCGCGATTTTGCGCGGCACAGCGGCGCGTACGGGTCCGCCGGGCAGCCGGTCAAGGGCCTGTTCGATGATGGCGAGGCTCTGGCGAATTTCCGCCATGCGCACGCGGTAGCGGTCCAGGCAGTCGCCGCTGGCGCCCAGCGGAACGTCGAAGGTGTAGCGGCCGTAGCCGCCGTAGGGCGCGACCGTGCGTATATCGCAGGCAACGCCGCTTGCGCGCAGCACCGGCCCTGTTGCGCCGTAGGCCCGGGCGAGCTCCGGCGTGATCACCCCGATCCCGCGCGTGCGCATGACGAAAATGACATTATTGGTGACCAGCCGCTCATAGATGCTGAAGCGCGAGCGCATGCGGCGTATGAAGGCCCTGATCTTCAGGACGGTCTCTTCGTCGATGTCGCCGGTCACGCCGCCCGCGCACATGTAGGGGTGGGTCAGGCGGCTGCCGGTCATGTGCTCAAGGATGTCAACGGCCTGTTCGCGGTCGTCGAAGCAGTACAAAATAGGCGTAAAGGCGCCGAGGTCGAGCAGGAAGGCCCCGACCCACAGCAGGTGGCTCGCGATGCGGTTCAGCTCCGAGGATACGATGCGCAGGGAGAGCGCCCGCTCGGGCACCTCGATCTGCAGGGCTTCTTCCAGCAGCAGGGCGTAGCAGTGCCCGTGCGGCAGGCCGCAGGCGTAATCGATGCGGGGCGTATTGGCGAAAAATGCCTGCCACGGCCGGCGCTCGGCCGTCTTTTCATGCATGCGGTGGCCGTAGCCCAGCACCGTTTCGATGCCCAGCACGTATTCGCCGTACATTTCCAGTTCAAGGTGCAGCACGCCGTGCGTGCTGGGATGCTGCGGCCCCAGGTTCAGGTGCATGCGGTAATGGGGGGACTCGGCCGCGGATATGGTCATGGCGCTTCCCCGCCGGTTTCCGGCCGGGCGGTGAGACCCAGCTGTTCCGGCGTTTTCAGGCTCCCGGCGTCCTTGCGCAGCGGGTGCAGGCCGCGGTCCTCTTCGGGCAGCAGCAGCGGCCTCGGGTCGGGGTGGTTGTCGAAGAGGAGCCCGAACAGGTCGATCGCCTCGCGCTCATGCCACTGCAGGCCCGGGAAAAGCGGGGCCAGGCTGCGGGCGCGGCCGTCCGGGCCGGCCGGGCTCGAGATCATCACCCGGCAGTCGCGCTCGGCGGCGGCAAACCGGTAGTGGAGCACGAAGCCGGATGCAGTATGCACGGCGGTCATGAATACCGGGTAGAGGCCTGCTTCGCGCACAGCGAGCGCGCAGGCCTCAAGGCTGTCCATTTCGGCGCGGGCCCGCAGATGAAGCCCTCGCCCGCGGGCCTCAAGGACCGTGACATGCGCTCCGGCATCGCGCAGCCGGCCGGCCAGCAGTTCGTCGTTCATCTCTCTTCCCGGTCCTCCGGCTGCGGATGGCGGTTCTGGGGGAAGGGGTGCCTGCGGCCGGCGATTTTTTTCTGCAGCGTGAAGATCGCCTCCAGCAGGCCTTCGGGCCGCGGCGGGCATCCGGCGACATAGACATCGACCGGGATCAGGCGGTCAACCCCCTCGATCACGGCATAATTGCCCTCACCGGCGAACGGGCCGCCCGAGACCGCGCAGTTGCCCAGGGCGATCACCCATTTGGGATCGGCCATCTGCTCATAGAGCCGCCGCACGACAGGCGCCATTTTTTTATTGACGGTGCCGGCCACGATCATCAGGTCGGCCTGGCGCGGGGAGGGGCGGAACACTTCGGCGCCGTAGCGGGCCATGTCAAAGCGCGCCATGCCCGCGCTCATCATTTCAATGGCGCAGCACGACAGGCCGAATGTCAGGGGCCACAGGGAATTGGCCCGGCACGCATCCAGGATGTTCTCCGCCAGGCGCAGGGGCCGCAGGAGTGATGCCGCGCCGGCGTGCTCAGGCGCGCCCGCTATGGCGCATCCTGCCGCGGGGGGGCCGTCATGGCGAATTCCGGGGCTGTCCATTCAAACGATCCTTTCTTCCAGGCATAGACCAGGGCCAGGGACAGAATTGCCAGAAAGAGCCCGAGCAGCATCAGCACCGGCGCGCCCGCTCCGGCGTCAAACGCCGCCACGGCCGGGAACAGATAGAGCACATCGACCTCGAAAGCCAGGAAAATAAGGGCGTAGAGATAATAGGCGATGCCGTAGCGGGAATCCCAGGCAAAGTCCCGGGGCTGTATGCCGCATTCATAGGGCTGCACGCTGACCGTGCCGGGGCGGCGCCACGGCGCGATCAGGCGCGCGATGATCAGCGGCGCGCCGGCGACCGCGATACCGGCTGCCAGCATGACGAATATGTAGGTATATACCAGGCGGTCGCCGGGTGCCATCGGCAGGGCTCCTGTTCGTGCGCTGATACGCTTGCGCCCCCACTATACGATTGCGGCGCGAGAAGTGTCAATTAAAAGATGCCGTGAGCACAGGATGTAACGCGCGCGAACACCTCAAACGCCTTTTTTCAGCAGCCCCCGGACGGCTGCGTTGTTGCAATCGCTCATGTGCCCGGTTCCTGAAAATCGCTGATTTCGATACCGGTCCCGATAGCGATTTCGGCACACTCCAAACGGAGCGCTTTGACGGACGGTTCCGGTTATTGCAGTATCTTCATAAAAGATTTTGCCTTGTCGAACGTTTCCCTGAGCTCGGCCTTTTCCTTCGAATCGTACACAATGCCGCCGCCGACCGGCAGGTACAGCTTGTTGCCTTTTTTAATAATCGTTCGAATGGCGATGCTGAAGTCGCAGCGCATGCCGGGCATGATCGAGCCGATAACGCCGGTGTATACCGAGCGCACGACCGGCTCCAGTTCATCGATGATCTCCATGGCGCGCTTCTTGGGGCAGCCGCTGATGGACCCTCCGGGCAGCATGCTCACGAGCGCTTCGAGCGCCGAACAGCCCTCAGCGAGCTTGCCGGTGATGCGTCCGAATGTGTGCCACACGGCCGGGCAGGCGCTTACCAGGCGCTGTCCGCGGACGCGCACCGAGCCCGTGCGGCATACTTTGCCGAGGTCATTGCGCAGCAGGTCGATGATCATGTTCAGCTCGGCGGTCTCCTTGGCGTTGTCCAGCAGTTCGCGACGGTAGCGTTCGTCCGAGGCCCGGGTTCGGCCCCTGGGCCTCGTGCCCTTGATGGGGCTGGTTTCGATCCGGCGCCCGTCTATCGCCGCGAAACGCTCGGGCGACAGGCTCGCGATCTCAAAGCCGTCCGACTCGAAGTAGGAGGGGAAGTCAACCGGGTTATGGCGCAGGGCCCGCAGGAACAGTTCCCGGGCGGGCATGTCGGTTGCACCCTCGAGGCGGTGGCTGAGGTTGATCTGGTAGATATCGCCTTCATATAAATAGTCCCGGATGGCACGGTAGGCGCGCGCGTACTGCGCGGGGCTGATGACCGGGCGGAAGTTGATGCTGCGGTATGCGCGCGGCACGGGCAGGGGCCGTGCCAGAATGCGCCTGACCGTTTCCGGAAAAGACGGGTCGCTGAAGTGCAGGCGCACCGTATCGGCTGAGGTGAACGTGAGATAGTTGCCGTACGCATGCAGGCACACATCGGGCAGGCGCAGGTCATCGAAGGCCCGGCGCTTCAGGCCGTGCAGGGGATAGGCCGCGTCATAGGAGATATAGCCCGCAACGGGCCGCTGCAGGCGCGCGCTGCGCTCCACAAATGCGCTCAGGGCCTTGCGGCCGAGGCGTGCGGAGCTGAAGGTTTCGGCCGGCCCGAAGCCCAGCAGCCCGGGCCGCGCGCCCGCGAGCAGGCACGCGTTCTGTTCGCCGTCCAGGCGCCTGAACAGGTCGAAAACGTTGAGCTTCAGGGTTTTAGACAGCATGCAGGAAATTTCTCATGATGCGGGCGCCCTCAGGCGTCATAAACGATTCCGGGTGGAACTGGATGCCGTAGACCGGCAGCCCGGCGTGCCGGATGGCCATGATCTCGCCGTCATCGGCAGTTGCGCTCGTTTCAAAGCCGTCAGGCGCCCGGTCAAGGGCCAGCGAGTGGTAGCGTGCGGCCGTGAAAGGATTGGGAACGCCAAGAAACAGGCCGGTTCCGTTATGGCGGATCTCAGACGTCTTGCCGTGCATGACGCGCCGGGCATGCACCACGCGCGCGCCGAAGGCCTCTCCGATGCATTCATGGCCGAGGCACACGCCCAGCATGGGCACGTTTTTATGCAGCTGTTTGATCACCTCCATGCATACGCCGCTGTCGCAGGGCCTGCCCGGGCCGGCCGACAGCACGATCCCGCCGGGGCGCATGCGCCGGATGCCCGCGACGGTAACAGCGTCGTGCGCGACGACCCTGACATCCGTCCCGAGGCCGCACAGCTGCTGATACAGGTTGTAGGTGAAGGAATCGTAGTTGTCGATCAGCAGGATCATCGGATCAGGCGCAGGAACTCGTTGCGGGTCTTGTCCTGGTTGCGGAAAAAGCCCGTGAACGAGGACGTAGTCATGACCGTGTTCTGTTTTTCAACGCCCCGCGCCATCATGCACAGGTGGCGCGCCTCGATCACCACCCCGACCCCGCGCGGCTTGAGCAGCTCGGTCAGGGTGCTACCGATCTGCATGGTAAGGCGCTCCTGGTTCTGCAGGCGGCGGGCGAACATATCCACGATGCGCGGCAGCTTCGATATGCCCAGTATGGTTGTATCGGGAATGTAGCCGATATGGGCCTTGCCGAAAAACGGCATCATGTGGTGCTCGCAGGTCGAGAAGAAATCGATGTCCTTGCAGATGATCATCTCGTCGTAGTTTTCGCTGGCGAATTCGCGCACGAAGTCCTTCGGGTCCTGCGTATATCCCCTGAACAGGTCCTCGAACGCGCGGGCCACCCGCTCGGGCGTGTGCGCCAGGCCCTCGCGGCCCAGGTCCTCGCCCAGTTCCCTGAGGATTTCATGCACCAGCTGTTCTATCCGTTTCGTGTCCATGCCCGTACCGTTTTGTCTGTTTTCAGTTCCTGTAAGAGTTGTTCCACGGACGCGCCCAGCACCGGGTGTGTCCAGTCCGGGGCGATTTGCGCCAGGGGTTTCAGCACGAATGCCCGCCGGTGCATCTCCGGGTGCGGCACCGTCAGGTTTGCTGTGCGCAGTATTGTAGAGGAATACAGCAAAATGTCCAAGTCAATTATGCGCGGGCCCTTGTCGCCTCGTCTGCGGCGCCCCATGCCGTCCTCGATTTCCTGCAGGGCTGCCAGGAGTTCAAAGGGGTCAAGGACGGTCGTTCCCCGCAGGGCCATGTTCAAAAACCAGTCCTGCTCAACGCTGCCCACGGGCTCGGTCTCGAATATGTCGGAGAGCGTCTTGCGGCAGACCGCGGGCTTGAGGCGTTCGAGCGCTTCGCGCAGGTGCGCCTCGCGGTCGCCCATGTTGCTGCCGAGTCCGATACAGACGGGGATCGTCTTTTTCTCCATGCGAAGTTTTCTCCGTTCAGAGTATCAGCGCCGCTGCACCATGCGCTGAACATGTTCCCGTTCAGCCTGCCGCGCAATGCCGGGTCAGTACTCGCAGGCGCCCTCGACCGTGAGCCAGCGAGCCTGGTCCCCGAACAGGTCATGCAAATAGGTGCCGTCGCTGCGCCAGCTGTCCCGCAGCGTGGAGCGGCGCCTATCCGCGGGGGGCGCATACCCCATGATGTCCAGCAGCGTGCCCGGTATCTGAAAATGCGATTTTACCTCGTCCGTGCTTTCAAGGCCGGCAAAGCAGCGGCCCGCCACGAAGATCGGAACCGAGATCTCGCATTCGGAAACATGCTCGAGCGATCCATGGGGGAAAGCGTGCTGAGCGTGGATGTCCTGCCCGTGGCCGGCGGTATAGACAATCGCGAAGTCCCGGCCCCGGACTATGTCAAGCAGCCGGGCCATGAAGCCGTCCACGGAATACCTGAGCGCCGCTTCATACTGGAGCCGCGCGCATGTCGTGTCGGAGGAAGAAAAGGTTGTATCGCTCGTGCGGCACGCCTCGGGAAACTCGTCGGCAAGCGCAGCGGGAACGGAATTGAGGTAGGGGAAATGCACGCCGTATTTGACGATCATGACCATGACCTTGCGGTCCGGGGACGCTCCGGCCAGCAATGGCTGCAGCCTGTCGAGCGCCTCGGCATCCCGCAGGCAGCGTTTCGTGGCGGCATCGGAGGTGGAGTAGATGTCGATAGCGGCCAGGTCGAACGGGGACATCAGGTTCTGCATCAGGCCGTCTTCAGCCTGGGCGTCATGCAATACCGTCGTGTATCCCGCTGCCCGGGCGTATGCGAAAATCGTCGGCGCCGACAGCGTCGCGCCTTCCGGGTCAGGATAGGAGGACCTGTCCAGGCCCAGCCGCAGAACATAGCTGGCGATCGCGGAATGGTTCCCGGCGGCATGGGCCTTGTAGAGCGCTGCCGGCACGCCGGAGCGCGCGCCCGCACGGAAGAGCGCGGAACCGCAGGCGCGCAGCGTTTCATAGGTGACGCTTTCGTCGATGACTACGATGATAAGTTCCGGCGCGTCCCCGTCAGCCGGCCCGGACACGACGGTCTTGCGCGGCACATACGCGACGCCGGGCTGCACGGCCGCCTTCACGCAGACGATGGGCAGGGCATAGGCGTAAAAAGGGCTCCGGCTGGGATTGGCCTTGACGGCATACACCCCATTCGCGGCAAGTGCCGCCAGCACCAGGGACAGGGCTGCCCCGGCAGGGACGGCGCTTTGCAGCCGGCGGCGCAGATATGCCAGCAGGCACATGGCAGTCACGGCCGCTGCCACGTACATCAGCAGCAGTTTCCAGGTGCCCGCAATAAATGAACCGGCAAAATGCATGTTTTGAACCGCCACCCGGATATGATCGGGGTTCAGGTGGCTGCCGGTAATACGGCAGGCGAGCGCATCGACCAGTCCTGAAACAAACAGGGCCGTCCCCGCACGCCGGACCGCCCTCGAGCGGCTGAGCAGGCACAGGCACACCGAAAGATAAGAAAGCACCGCGGTACAGAGCGCAGATGAAATTTTCAGCACCTTAAAAGCGGGCGAACTGTTGGCCGAGAGAAACGACGCGACGGTATGGACGGTGTTGCCGCCATCGAACATGATGAACAGCAGGGCTGTCAGCATGATGCAGACAGGATGGATGGTTCGTTTGTGCATGTCGCCTGCCGTTGGCCTGCGGGAAATCGGCTGCTGCGGCCGGATACCGTGGCGCGGAGATCGCAGCCTGTGCTGCCTGAATGACAAAAATACAAAAAATATAATTTTTTATAACGCTATTAAAAACAACCCGCTGCGTCAAACAAAATCTTTACCGGCTGCATCGGGCACTCTGACGCGGCCGTACCATGCCGGGAGAAACCGCAGCATATATAATATCGGTATCCGAGCTATATTTTTTTTGCAGGCAGTTATTTTCTATTGACATGCACATTGCGCCCTGCCTATACTTCTAGGCATATACGGGCGAATTTCATCTATTATTACACACATAAAACAGCGAGGAACTCTGGTGAAAACGATAAAACACATCAGGCAGTGTGCGCATTACGTGTCGGCAGTGGCTGTTGTTTTCTTCTGCGTCGCCGTAGTATCAGGCTGTGTGGGCAGAAAAGTCGACGTTAAGGTCAAAGATGCCGAGGGCGCCGCCGAGCTGCAGCGGCTTGAGACCTCCCTGCGGGTAACGCCCGAGAAGGCCGCGCTGAATCCGGATTACCAGATCAGCAATCAGATCGCCGTGCCGTATGTGCCGGAATACCGACTCGGACCCGGCGATGTTATTGAAATCGTCTACCACATCAGCTACGGCAAGACATCGGAAGAGTACCGGCTGGAAGTCCAGGATAAAATAAGCATCCACTTCCCCTATCACCCGCAGTTCAGCTCAACCGTGCTGGTGCGCACCGACGGCAAAGTCACCGTGCCGCTGCTGGGCGACGTGGAAGCCGAATCAAAGACCCCCGGCGAACTGGCGGCCGATCTTAACAGGGCCTACGGCAAATACATCCAGAACCCCTCGATCACCGTGGCGCTTGAGGAATTTAACGTCAAGATCGACGAGTTGAAGAAGGCCATTACGACCGCTGCCCGCGGCCAGAGCAAAATCGCCCCCGTCGCCGTTGACGGGCGCATCGCATTTCCGCTGATCGGCAACATGCAGGCAGAGGGACTGACCCTGCTGCAGCTGGAAAAGGTCGTCAACGAGCAGTATTCGCAATACGTGCGCAACCTCAAGGCAACCCTGATCGCCCTTGAGATCCATCATCCCAAATTCTATATCCTGGGCGAGGTTGAGAAGCCCGGATCCTATGAGTTCACCACGACGACGCATATCGTGGATGCCATTGCCATGGCCGGAGGCTATAACCAGCGCGCCTATCTCAGCGATGTCGTCGTTTTCCGCAACGACGGGCTGGAACGCCCGGCGGCCTTCAAGCTCAACGTCGCTTCGGCTCTGCGCAATGGGGATCCCTCGTTCAACGTCCGCATCAGGCCGGCCGACATCATTTATGTTCCCAAGTCGCCGCTGTCCAGCGCCAATGATCTGATCGACAAGGTCTTCACAAAAGGCGTGTACGGCATTATGCCGTTTACCACCGTGTTTTCGTGGGGTGCCAAGGATCTGGGCGGCGATTATGATGATGGTGACAACGATTAACCGATAGCAGACTGCAACGGTCAGTAACTACTATACGCGAGGAGCGCCGTCACATATGAACGAACAGACCACCATGCAACCTTTTCAGCCGGCCCGCGACGGTCAGATGCAGAACCTGGTGCGGGAATTTATCTTTATCTTTTTCGACCGTCTCCGCCTGATACGGATCATATTCGTCTCGGTCGCCGCAGTGTGCGTGCTTTTGGCGCTGCTGCTGCCCTCGGTCTATCGGGCAACGGCGAAATTTTCGCTTTCCATCCCGCAGAGCCTCGACCCCCTGCAGCAGGAGACATCCTATGACTACCGTAACCGCACCACGAGGTTCCTGCGCGACCAGAAAGAGTTGATCTTATCAAACCGCGTGCTTGAGCCGGTAGCCGTCGAGCTGTACAAGGCAGCACCGAAAAAAGTCGCCAAAACGGTCGAAAAGATGCGCAAGAACCTGGTCGTGATGCCGCCCAAGGGCGAAACCTATGAGGGCTCGACCATATTCTATGTCAGCTATGAGGACAGTTCGGCCGAGCGCTCGGCGCAGTTTACCGAGGCCATTGCGAACAGCTACCTGAAGGCCTACGGCGAGGTCGCCCGGGAACGCTCCGATTATTCCTATGAATTCTTTACGGGACAGGCTGAAAAACTCAGACAGGAAATGGTCCGCAGGGAAAGCGAGCTGCGCGACTATGAAACCAAGCAGGCCAGCGCGCTGGTCGAAATCCTCAACCTCGGAACCGCGAGCGACAGCAAGGAAGTCGGCCTCAGCGCTCTGCTGACCCAGGCAAACCAGAAGCGCCACAGCTTGAAGGAGGAAGCGGCCGGGGTGCGCGCCACCATCACGGCCGTTGAAAAAGAGCTGAAGAACAACGCGATTCCCGTCGTGCTGCCGGAGCTGGAAGTCAGCGGCCGGTCCATCAGCATGCTGAAGAACAAGGTCGCACAGCTGCAGATGGAGCTCAACGAGATGAAACCGCGCTTTACCGACGATTATGAGCTGGTCCAGCAGCTGCAGAAGACCCTTGACCTCAACATCGGGCTGCTGCGCGAGGAGATGCAGCGCTCGTTGCGCGCACTGCAAATTCAGGCCGAGTCACTCGAGGCGCAGATGCAGCAGATTGACGACATCACCGCCCAGATAAGCCGCAACCTCCAGACAACGGCCGGTGAAAAATCGGTCTATGAGAACCTGCGTCAGGAATTCATGATTGCCCGTGACGCCTATGTGAACTCCCGCACGCAGCTCGAGCAGGCCCGGCTGTCGCTTTCCCTCAGCCAGGACCGGCAGAACATAACCCTGCTGGACAAGCCCGTGCCGCCGGCTCGGCCCTACAGCCCCAACCGGCTGCTGATCATCGTTCTGGGCATTGTCGCCGGCCTGCTGCTGTCAATCGGCGCGGCATTGACCGTTGATCACTTTGATCACACTATTAAAAAACCCCAGGATGTCGAGTACTATCTCGGCGCTCCGTTTCTGGGGTCGGTGCCGCGCGTATCCGGGGAACAAAGCCTGCGATGACGCTTTTCCTGACCATTACGGCAGGGCTGGCGCTGTGCGTTTGCTGTTTTTTCATTGCCGCGCTGCTTCGTAAATACGATCCGGAACCCGGTTCTGGCGGGGCGTGTACAGCCGTGTTCTGCCTGTGGCTTGTCGCCACAGCCGTCGGAGGGCGGTATTTTTTTGAAGTCGCGATTCCCGGACTCTTCGATCTTACCTTTGAACGCCTCCTGATGGCCGTGCTGCTGGCCGTTCTGCTGGCAGGCCTGTATACAGGCCGCGTCAGCTTCAGGCGCCCTTCTGGGATCGAGCTTGCCCTGTTTGCCTTTCTTCTGATGTGCCTGGTGTCGATGGCCGTCCACGGATTCCAGCCCGCGTTGCCCGAGTTCCCTTCCCCATGGGGCACGTTTATAAACGGCTACCTGTTCCCCGCGGTCGCGTTCCTGTTCGCCCGGTGCTACATCCGCCATCCCCGGGATCTGCGGTTTGTTTTTACCAGCATTTTTTTCCTGGGCGTCTATATTTCCATTACCGCGTTTTTTGAATTTTTCGGCATACGCGCTCTTGTGTTTCCGCGCTATATCAGTAGCCCGGAAATCCTGATTCATATCGACCGGGCCCGCGGTCCGTTTCTGAATGCCGCATTCAACGGTGCCGCGATTGTTTTCGGATTCATCTGCGGGCTGCACCTGCTGGCGGAGAAAAAAGGGCTGTCCCGCGCGCTGTACCTTGCCCTGCTCAGCCTCATGCCGCCTGCTGTTTTCTTCACGCAGACGCGCTCGGCCTATCTTGGCTTTTCCGTCGCCCTTGTGTTATTGCTGGCGTTCTACCGCACCCGCTTTGCGAAATGGAAAGCGTTCGCACTGCCGGCGGTGCTTGTTGCGGTTTTCATCATCGCCAATGCACCGCGTTTGGCCTCGGAAGACCGCCGCTCAGGCGGCCTTGCGCAGATAGAGCAAGTTGAGACCCGCATAGCCCTGGTTGGCCGCTCGCTGAGCATAGCCGCCATATCGCCGCTGTTCGGCGTCGGTATGGGGCAGTTTATCCCGGCCTCAGCCGCCAATCTCCCCGGCGAGTCCGCCTCGCAGGCACTGCAGGAAGTTCTGCAGCATTTCCATGTGCTGGGCCTGCTGGCTGAACTGGGCATGGCCGGCGCATTGCTGTATCTGCTGCTGGTGGTGCTGGTTTTCAAGCTTTTGCTCCGGCTCAGGCGCAGGCTGCCCGCTGAAGGTTTTATCAGCGGCAATCTGATACTGGCCATGGCCGCCGTCTGGGCCGTATACCTGACGACCAATCTGTTTCTGGAACCGTCATACTGCCTGTTCCTCAATGCCGTACCGTTTGCCTTTGCCGGCGCGGCTGATGCCATGTATGCCCGCGGCGCCTGACCGGCCGGCACGCATATCACGAGGTGCTTCAGGGAATGCCCTACAGGGATTTCTACCGCATGCAGGCCGAGGCGTTCGGAAGCCTGCCGGTTTTGAACCTTTTTTACAGCTCCCGAACCCATCAGGACGGTTGGCGTTACCTGCTCAGGGGCATTGCCGCCCGGGAGCCCTTCCTGTTTGTCGCCGGCGACTACGGCATGGGCAAAACCATGCTGAGCATGATGCTGGCGCGGCTGCTGAAAAAAAAAGACATCCCTCTTGTACAGATAACCGATCCCCACTGCGGATTCTCCGGCATCCTGCGCCAGACAGCAGCGCTTCTCGGTATTGCCACCCCCGGCCTTGGGGGCGAAGAGCCGCTTCTGACGGCAATCTACGACCGTCTGGGCTCCCGGGAATCCCGGCAGGCCATTCTCGTTATCATCGATGACGCCCAGGAACTCGGCGCCGAGGCGCTTGTGCGCCTGCGGGCGTTTGCGAACTTCAACCGCGACGGGTTTTTCCCCCTGCAGCTGATCTTTTTCGCGCATCCGTCATTCAGCTCCCTGCTCAGGGACCCCCGGCTTGCTGCCATGGACCAGCGCATTAAGCGCAGGCACCGTCTCGCGCCGCTTACACTTCAGGAAACCCGGGAATACATTTATTTCAGGCTTGTTAAATCGGGAGCTCCCGGGGCCCCTTTTTTCGATGATGACGCTGTGCGGGAGATACATACCGCGACCGGCGGCATTCCGCGACTCATTAATAATATTTGTGACGCAAGCCTCACGCGCGGAGCCTCAAAACTGGAAACATGCATCACGCTCGCAACCGTCCGTGAGGCCCGTTCCGATCAGGCTGAATCCTTCATGCCGCGTGTCGTCGCGCCGGGGCGTTCCGCCGCTCCAGACAACGGCAGGCCGTTCAGCGCACCGCCGGTACATATTGCTGCCCGGACGCAGCTGGCGGATACGGAGCCCGGGCCTGTGCCGGAAGCCCCAGTCCCGGTGCGTTCCCGTAAGCCCTGGATGCCTGCAGCAGCCTGTGCCGGCGCTGCCGCTGCCGCGGCGTGCCTGACAGTATTCTTTTTTTTGAGGTTCTACGCTCCGGCTGCTCCCGAAATGCCCACTGAGCATCAGGTCACGGCTGTGCCGGCGGCCGCGATGCCCGGCACGCAGCGTTCTGCCAACCCTGCTCTGCCTGAAAAGGATGTTTCTGCGGCTTCCGGGGGGCTGGCCGGAGCGGATGTTGCAGCTGCTGAGGCCATGGGTCAGGCCGGGTCCCTTGAAAAGCCTGAAGCGGCCGCCCCCGCAGCCGGACAGGAGGCGGCTTCCGGGCTGGCCGGAGCGGATGTTGCAGCTGCTGAGGCCATGGGTCAGGCCGGGTCCCTTGAAAAGCCTGAAGCGGCCGCGACAGCGGCCCCCGTCCCGCAGGCCGCTGTCGCCGGGGCGGCCCAAGCGGACGCCCCCGCAGCCGGACAGGCAGCGCCCGTCCCGGAGGATCTCTTTGGAGGGCTTCCGACGGTGCCTGATCAGGGTCGTCCCTTCACACTCAGGCTGGGCTGCTATAAGACCGCGGAAAGCGCCGACGCAGCCGCCTCAGTATACGCCCGCCGCAAGCTTGCACCTTTCGTTGCGCATGTCAACCTCCAGCAGCAGGGCCGCTGGTGGATTTTTTATACCGGCAGTTTCGCTTCCCGCGAGGAGGCCGAGCGTGCCCGTGCGCGCATAGAAATGCCGGATGCGGACATTATTTTCATGCCTTACGCCTGTCGCGTCGGCGTGTACGCCTCCGCGGACATGGATGCCGGTCTTGTGTCGGCCATGCAGCAGCTCGGCTGCGTACCGTACGTGCTTGCTAACGGCGACGGAACGGTAAGCCTGTTTGCCGGCGTGTACAGGCAGCGCGACAATGCCGAGGTCCTGAAAAAAGCTCTGGCTGAAAACAATATCGGCAGCACGGTTGTGCTGCTGCGGCCGGGTACGGTTGCGTCTCCTGCGTCTGGCCCTGAAGGTGCGCCGCAGGTACCCGCGTCATGAGGATAGCCGTCATAGGGCACAAGGGCATACCGGCGCTGGCCGGGGGCGTTGAGCGCCATGTCGAGGAGGTGACCGTACGCATGGCCGGGCAGGGGCACGAGGTAACAGCCTATGTGCGCAACAACTATACCGACAGAAATCTGAAGGAGTACCGGGGCGTGCGGCTCGTGCATCTGCCGAGCATCGGTTCCAAGCACCTTGACGCCATCAGCCATACCCTGCTTGCAGCAGTGCATACCCTGTTCCAGCGCTATGACATCGTGCATTTTCATTCTATCGGCCCGGCGACCCTGTGCTGGATTGTTCGGCTGAAAAGCAGAACGCGCCTGATCGCCACGTTCCACTCGCGCGATTATTTTCACCGCAAGTGGGGGCTGTTTGCGCGGCTGTTTTTGCGCCTGGGCGAGTACATGATCTGCGCGGTCCCGCATGCGACGGTCGTGCTTACGCGCGGCCAGCAGCGCTATGTGCGCGACACCTACGGTAAGGACACGGTCGTTATTCCGAACGGGTACGGAATACAGGCGGATTCCGGCACTTCAGAGCTTGCGGCCTGGGGGCTGACCCCTCAGAACTATATTCTGAGCGTGTGCCGCCTGATCCCCCACAAGGGCGTCCACTACCTGATTGATGCCTTCATACAGCTGGAGGATGAAGGCAGGCTTCCGGATGGCATGCGGCTTGTGATCGCCGGTTCGTCTTTCCATACCGATGAATATGAGGAGCGCCTGCACGCGCTGGCCCGCGGCCGCTCACGCGTTGTCTTTACCGGAACGCAGTCCGGCGCGGCGCTGGCCCAGCTGTACACCCATGCCGCTGTATTTGTGCAGCCTTCCGATTCAGAGGGCCTCTCGATCGCGCTGCTTGAGGCCATGGGCTGCGGCGTTGCGCCGCTGGTAAGCGCCATCCCTGAAAACATTGAGCCCCTGCAGGGCCTTGGCTACAGCTTCGCGGCGGGCAGCGTGCAGGCGCTTAAAGCACAGCTGGCGGAAATCATGCGTTCCGGTGATGCGGTCGAGGTCATGGGCAGGCAGGTGAGGGAGCTGGCCGAGCGCGAATATAACTGGGACGCCATCACGGAACACTACCTGCGGCTCTATGCACGGTGCCTTGACGGGAGCGCGCCTGGTGCAGTCTGATAAAACAGCTTGCTTTTTTGGGAGAATGTGCAGTATGCATACCATGAGAAACAATAACAATCGAGCAGGAGGCCTGCCATGAAAAACTGGGAAAATATGTTCTCTTCTCTGCGCAAGGGTGTCAAAACGGACAAGGACACTGCCGCGTACCGCGCCGCATTTGACGCCCGGCCTGCGCCCGGTCCCGGCGGTTCTTCCGCAGGCTCCGGCACGATGCCGCGCGCGTTTGAAGACATGCGACGCCACCTTGACGATATGTGGTCCAATATTGTGCTTGAGTCCGGCGGCCGGCCCGACCTGCTCATGTTCTGCGGGGCAGCGCCGGGGGCGGGCTGTTCGTTCATTTCGTTTCATATGGCGCTGTTTCTGGCTGCGGTGCACTCCATCAGAACCCTGTATGTCGACACCGCTATCGATGAGCCCGGCCATGTTCCATGTCTTGCGGGGATGGCGGGCCGCGCCGGGCTTGCTTCGTTTTTTAACGGCGAGGCGCAGCTTGATTCTCTTGCTGCTGCTACCGATTATGCCAACCTGTTCGTGCTCCCCTCGGGCGCGCGCCAGGGCGTTCACGGAAAAACCATCAGCGCACAGGCCCTTGACGAGCTTGCAGCGTTCTGCCGCAGCCGCTTCGATATCACTATATTCGACGGCCTGGCACTGGCCTCGCGGCCTCTTGCGATCGAGTTCGCAAAGCGGGTTAAAAACGTCGTCATGGTCTGCCGGTACGGAAACTCGCGCAGGGAAGTTGCCATGGTCGGTGTCGAGAAGCTTCGCAAAAACGGAATTCCGGTCACGGGCGTTGTCCTGAATGACCGTGAGTTTCCTGTTCCTCCGGCGTTCTATGCGATTATGAAATAATGCCCATGCATCATGCAGACCCACCCCGCCGTACCGTGCTGCATGTTATTGATACGCTTTCCTATGCGGGCGCACAGCGCTATGTCGTGCTCCTGTGCCAGTGGTCCTCGCGGCAGCGCTTCAGGCATATTGTCTGTGTGCTGCAGCCCGAAATCGACCTGAAAAACCAGCTGGAGTCCGCAGGGGTCGAGGTTGTGTGCCTGAACATGCCGCGGCCCAGCATCCTGCGGTTATGGAGGTTTGTGCGCTATGCCTGGTGCGCCCTGCAAAGCATCATGCACCTGTGCCGCAGGGAAGGCGTTGACGTTGTGCAGTGCCATTTATCGGATGCCGAGTTTCTGGGAATTGCCGCCGCTGTCTGCAGCAGGACGCCTGTAATCATCACCACACTGCATGGACCTCAGATGCTGCCCTGCAGGCCATGGTGGTCCGCACGCTCAATGCTGCGCCGCCTGGTCACGCGGCTGCTGTATTGCTGTGTCGACCATATCGTCGCGGTATCTGCCGAGGTCGCCTTGGAAGCCCGCAGGCAGTTCAGGGCGCCATTGTCAAAGATAACAACCATCATCAACCGCATTGACACGGACAGCTATGGTGTGCCCGTTGACACGGCCGCTGTAAAGGCCGCACTCGGTCTTGAGCCGGACAGCCGCGTGATAACAACCGTTTCGCGGCTTGAGCCTCTCAAGGGCCATGCCTGTCTGATCAGTGCCTTGGGCATGCTCGGCTCTCAGCATGATGACGTGCGCCTGCTGCTGCTGGGCGAGGGTACCTCGCGGGCTGATCTGGAAGATCAATGCCGCAAAAGCGGCCTTGCCGAGCGCGTAGTTTTCTTGGGCACCCGGGATGACGTGCGCGCAATTTTGGCCGTAACCGATATTTTTGCCTTCATGAGCTTTATTGAGGGAACATCGCTTGCGCTCATGGAGGCTATGGCGGCCGGCAGGCCGATTGTGGCCACCGACATTCCGGGCAACCGGACCCTGCTCTCTCACAATAAAAGCGCCCTGCTGGTGCCCGCCGGGGACGCGCCGGCCATGGCTCGCGCGCTCAGTGAGTTGCTTGACGACCGGGTCGCAGCCCAGGCCCTCGGCACAGAAGCCCGGGCCTTCGTTAGGGAGTATTTTGACATCCGCACCACGGTTGCCGAGCTTGAACGGCTCTGGCAACCCGGCGAGGTTCGTGGCGTTTAAATGCACACGCCCGCCGGCACTTCTGACGATATCGCCCGGGCTGGCCTTAGTATCATCGTCCTGACGGTTGTCGATAAGCTCCTTGGATCATTAAGGAAATGGTCGTCGCCCACCGCTCCGGCTTCTCGTCAGACCTGTATGTTTTCAACATTGCCTGCGCGCTGCCCGGCATCCTACTGCTGATTGCTAGAGTCGTCCTGGCGCAGGCCTTCATACCTCTGTACCGCGAGCGGCGAACCGCTCTGCCGGCGCTCTCAAATTTATAAAAAAATGCCCGTGATTCTACGGCAAAATCACGGGCATATCTGGTTGCGTATTGAGTGCGTTCAGTCCGGCTGCAGAGAGGTGCCGCTGTGTTTCGGCACCCCCACGGCTCAGACCCTTCAGGGTTCGCAGGAAACCGCGATGATAGTGACGCGGCGGTTGAGCGCGCGTCCTTCGGGGCAGTCCTTTCCTTCAGGGGTCCTGTTGGACGCGGCCGGAACCCGCTCGCCGAATGCGGCAAGGCGCATGCGCGCTGCCGGAGCGCCGCGGGAGGCCAGAAAATCAAGCACACGGCGGGCGCGGCGCATGGACAGGTCATCATTGTAGGGATCCGTGCCTTTTTCGTCGGCATGGCCGTCAATCGCTACGCACAGGGCGGCATCGGCCTGGATGCGCTGCGCCTGTTCGGCAAGCACGTTTTCGTACTCGGCCTTGAGAACGTCCTTGTCGAAATCAAAATATACGGTCGGGAACACCGGCGGCGCAGCCGGTGCGGGAGCTGGGACCGCCGGGGGCGCGGTGCGGAAGACGACCGTCGCGTAGGGCTTCTTCTCGGCATCCAGCCAGAAGGCGATGCCCTCCTTGTCGAGTACATACTTATATTTAAGCACACCATCTGTGTTGTACAGCTCGTAGAGCACGCGGTCGCCCCGGTACTCAAGGGGCAGATCCCGGGCTGCGCCGACCGCGGCCGATGACGATGATTCGGTTTCACCGGTCACCGCGCCGGTAATGTCGGTTGACGGCGCATAGGCCTGGCGTACCCGCTTGAGAGGCTCCCCGAACGTGGCGAAGATCAATTCCAGAGGCTCCTGGTCCTCATCGCCGCTTTCGATGGCGCCGGCGGCGAAGGACACCCCGCTGCCGTCATCCCGGATGATGGCGCCGGAAAAATTTCTGCCCGCGTAGATCTCTTTCACGCGGCGCTCTTCGTCGAGCATGATGCTCACGTCGAAGATCCGGTACTGGTAGCAGGCGCCGGCGCTTTTGAGTATGTCCGGCGCGCCGACTGTATCGGCCATCTCCTGCTCGCTCATGCCCAGGGAAACCCGGAAGTGCATGGCGCCGCCGCGCAGTATGACGGTGTCAACGGCAAGTGCGCTGCCCGGGAAGCATGCCGCAACTGCGATCGCCGCGATCATTTTCAATGCGTTCGTGTTCATAGTCTGTCCCTCCTGTGGTGTGGGTTGCATCTTGTTGCGTACGATCTTGCAAGGCCTTGTTACATGCGCACCATAGCAGCTTGGGCTGCTTTGTCATCCAGTGCACGGTGATCGGCCGCAGTGCCCGCGAGTCATGGCCTGACGGCGCATGCGTTCCGTATACTATCTATAGACAGTTCCACCCGTCTGTCAAGCATTTCAGCGGCTGCCTCCCGGGCGCGTGCAGCCCTGGCTTCGGCAGATTCCCTTGAGGCGTTGGTAGAGATACCACTCGCCCTTTTTCTTCCAGATCACCAGCGGCAGCAGCCGCAATCGGCCGATGATTTCCGGGTGATTGTGTTCCATAGTATCCATGGTCATTGGCGCAGGGGCTGTACGGTTCGTGCTCAATTGAAACCGAATCTGTTGTTGTGATTAGCATACCATGCCCTGAAACACAACACCAGCCAGAGCTTGCGCGCAAAGGCTGCGTCGGCACTGCCCGCTTTGAAATCCCGCCACAAAGCGCGCGCATACGGAGCATGCAGCATGGGAAGCTCGCGTAGCGAGGCATCGGAAAAGCAATCTTCGGCCAGAGGGCGCAGCGAGCCCTTGAGCCAGTCCTGAAGCGGAACGTCAAACCCGTGTTTGGGCCGGTTCGCAATGGCAGCGGCTGTTTCAGGCGGAAGCCTGCGCCGCAGCAGCTCGCGCAGCACCAGCTTGCCTCCCGATGCCCCCATCTTCAGAGAAGCAGGCAGCCTGAGCGCCAGTTCAGCCAGACGGTGGTCAAGATAGGGCGCGCGGGCCTCGACTGCGTGGGCCATGCTGCAGCGGTCAACCTTGACCAGAAGGTCGTCGGGCAGCCAGTACAGCAGGTCAAGTGCGAGGGACGCTTCCGAGGGCGGCAGGAGGCGTTTCAGCCGCTGCAGCTGTCCGGCCCGGATCGGCCCTGAGCGCTGCCCCGGGCAGCCCTCGAGCAGACGCCCGAGCGCGGGTGTGCCGAACACCGAGGTCCAGCGGCTGCAGCCAGTGTCCTGCGGGTCGCCAATGACCTTGCACAGTCG
Organism: uncultured delta proteobacterium; assembly: GCA_903881505.1. Classification (GTDB taxonomy): domain Bacteria; phylum Desulfobacterota; class WTBG01; order CAIYCZ01; family CAIRTM01; genus CAIRTM01. Next base: position 46,741 of record CAIRTM010000067.1, read on the forward strand.
CGCAAACGCTCCCGGAACTTTCGGGCTGCTCTCAAGAGCGGCCAATAGTGCGGTTATCCAGGTGCCGGGCTGGAGCCGGGGCACAAACTCGGCCAACCGGTCGAACCGGAACTGCCTGCGGTAATAGTCATAGCCCCAGAACAGCTCGTCGGCCCCTTCGCCCGAGAGCACGACCTTGACGTGCTGCCGGATTACCTGCGAGATCATGAAGGTCGGCATTGCCGCCGGGTCGCCCAGCGGCTCGTCGGCATGGTACATGACCCGGCTGAAGGTGTCGGCGTCAATCCGGCCGCCGTCGATTTCCACCAGCTCGACATTGAGGCCGTGCGCCACCAGCCGGGCATACTGCGACTCGTCAAGCGCGGAGCCGCCAAATGACACGAGAAACGCTTTCAGGGGGCTTGTGGAAAGGGCGGCGGCATAGGCAGCCAGCAGGCTTGAGTCGATGCCGCCGCTGAGCAGTATGCCAACTTCAACGTCGGCAATCAGGCGGTAGCGTACGCTGTCCTCGATCGCGGAGTCAATCTCTTCGAGCCCGGCCGTTTGGGCGGCGCCCGCATGGTCAAATACGGACCAGTAGGTGCGGGACGTGGTTTCCCATGTGCGCAGGTCGAGTTCGCGGCATTCGCCCGGCTCGATCTTTTTTACCTCCCGCAGGATCGTGCCGGGACCGGGCACATACTGCAGCGCGAAGAAGTCGGCGATGGCGCCCGGGTCGGGCGAAAGATCGAGCCCGTGGAAGGCATACAGGCATTTTAACTCCGAGGCCGCCAGCAGGCGGTCGTTGTCGCAGTAATAAAACAGCGGCTTTTTTCCCAGGCGGTCGCGGCACAGAACCACTTTCGCTCTGGACTCGTCGTAGAGCACAAACGCGAACATGCCCACGAGGCGCGAGGCAAAACTGCCGCCGTAGACATGGTAGGCTGCAAGGATCGCTTCCGTGTCCGTACTGGTGTGAAAGCGGTATCCCCGTGCTTCCAGATCCCGGCGCAGTTCCCGGTAATTGTAGATCTCCCCGTTGAAGGTGATGTGCAGTCCGTGCTCCTGGGCATGCAGGGGCTGCGTGCCGGCCTCGGACAGATCGATAATGCTCAGCCGGCGATGCCCCAGCACCACCTGATCATGCTGCCATATGCCGCGCGCGTCAGGACCGCGGTAGCTGATCGCATCGAGAATGCGCTCAACCTCGCCGGCGCGCGCGGGAGCCTCCCCGGGATTGCGCACTGCAGCGGCGACTATCCCGCACATGCAGGCCTCCTTGGGCCGGGAGCGCGGGCCGATCGTGAAAAAAGCTCTTCAAAACAGCGGACCATGTGCTGCAGTGAAAACGAATCCTCGACAAGTGCGCGTGCGTTCCTGCCCATTGCGGTCCGCAGCTCCCTGTCAAGGAACAGAGTGCTCACGGCTTCGGCAAGGGCCTGCGGATCATCAACGGGCACAAGAAATCCGGTCCGGCCCTCAAACACCATTTCATGCATGAACCCGACCCGGGTGCACACAACCGGCAGACCCGCTGCCATGGCCTCGAGGGCTGCGACCGAAAAGGTTTCCTGCCGGGGCCGCGACGACAGGCAGAACACATCCATGGACTGCAGCACATCGGGCATGTCTCGCCGGAATCCGGTCCAGCAGAGCGCATGGCTGATGCCGAGCGACCGGGCGCGCTCTTCAAGCACGGCGCGGCGGGGCCCGTCTCCGGCGATGATGAAGCGCGCGTCCGGCATCCGCGCGAGCACCAGGGCCGCGGCCTGCAGGAAAATTTCATGGGCCTTGTCCGGCCGCAGCGCGGCAACGATGCCCGCGACCGGGCTTTCCGGCGGGATGCCCAGCTGCCTGCGGGCCGCGGCACGGCTGATCTCAGGGCGGAACCGTTCCGGATCAACGCCGTTGTAGATCACCTCGATGTTTGCGCGCGCCACGCCCTCGGTTTCAGCGATGTAGTCGGCATGCCCCCGGGCCGCGGCAACAACCGTGTCGACGCAGCCGAGCAGCACGCGTCGACACGTCATGGTCAGGCGGTGCAGCGAATAGGGCCGCCAGGTTTCGTTCTGCCAGTTGATGATGCGGGGCACGCGCGCCAGGCGGCCGGCCGGTATGCCGTAGAACAGGCAGTTGCGGTGATTGATCAGCAGCAGGATGTCCGGCTTCTGCTCGGAAAATATGCGGCGCAGGCGCGGCACGGCCCGCAGATCAAAGCGCGCCGGCGCGACGGCACGCGTGCAGGCAATGCCCATGCCCATAATTTCTTCGCCGATCATGCCCGGTTCATCGCTGAGCAGGCACAGCCGCGCCGGGAAGCGCGCCCGGTCAAGCCCCCGCAAGAGCTCCATCAGCAGCTGCTCGGCCCCGCCCACGGTCAGGGTGTCGGCCAGAATCGTAATGCTGACGGGCCTGCGGCCTGCGGCGTCAGTTCGCATGGCTGCGCACCCGTGCAAAGAGATCAAGCAAGCGCTCGGCATGCAGGTCAATGCCGCATTCCCGGGCCACATAGCCGCGCGCTGAGCGGCCCATCCGTTCAAGGCGCTCACGGTCGGACAGCATGTCCTGCAGCGCCGAGCGCAGGCCGTCAACGCTTTCCGGCTCAAACAGCATGCCCGTGACGCCGTCCTGCACCTGCTCGGGAATGCCGCCGATGCGCGCCGCGACGACCGGGGTCGCGTGCAGGAAGCTCTCGTGCACGCTCAGGGGCGCGTTGTCATACCAGCGGCTGGGCACGACCGTCAGCAGCGCCCCGTCGATGAGCCTGCCGAGATCCCGGGAGTTTTGAAAGCCGATAAAGCGGACGTGACCCCTGTGTTCAGGGGCAAGCAGCTTTTCAAGCCGCTCCTGCTCGCCGTCGTAGCTTCTGCCTGCAAGGATGAGCTCGGGCGCATCCGCGAGCCGGCTCCAGGCTTCAATCAGCGTATCGAGGCCCTTTTCCGGCGAGATGCGACCGAAGTACAGGATGTGGCGGCGCTGCCCGCTGCCGGTGGCTGCGGTTTCCGAAACGGCCGGCGAGCGGATCACGTGGATACGCTCGCCGGGGAAGCCTCCCTGCACGAGCTGGCGCCGCATGAAATCGCAGGGCACCACGAAAGCATCCACCCCGGCGTAGAGGTTGAGCGCCCTGTGCACGTACATGGCAAGTACGCGCAGGGCCGATGCGGACATGGATCCCTTGACGCAGCAGTAACGCAGCCCGTTCCAGTATGAGCCCTTCCGGCACAGGGTGCAGGGCCTGCCGGCGCGCAGGAACAGGTACGAGGGGCACTGCAGGTTATAGTCGCCAAGGCGCATGACAACCGGGATGCCCCGAGCGCGGAAGGTGTGAATGATGCTGGGCGACATGTAGTTGTAGATATTGAGCAGGTAGGCGATATCGGCGCCCTGGGTTGCCTGCAGGAGCCGGGACAGGTGCCGCCGGGCGTCAATGGAATACACGCTGCGGCCGATGTAGCGCAGGATGGTTGCAGGGCGCAATTTGATGTCGCGGTAAAATATCTCCCCGGCAGGGCCGGGCGGCGGCATGAAAAAGCGGCTGTAGGGGGACTGCCAGCTGCCCTCATAGCGTACGCTGAAGGGCACGGGCTCGTGTCCGCTTGCGATCAGGCGGCTCATAATACCGTGCAGGTACTTTTCGGTGCCGCCGTTGAGGAAAAAATATTTATTGCACAGGATGATCTTCATCTTCCGGTATCCGCGCAGTACAGCCCGATGCCGTTGAAGCCGATGAGCAGACGGGGCCGTGGCCCGGCAGCCGAGGCCACTACGTTGATGCTGATGCGCGGCAGGTCGAGGCCTGCCGCAGTAAAGGTTGTGCCCCCGTCGGAGCTTACATACAGACCGTCAGCGGCCCGGCAGTTGTAGGCAAGGGTGCCTACGTACAGACTGCCACGGACTTCGGGGTCGAAGGTGAGGGTGTAGGCGGCAATGTGATCGGGACGCTGCCCGGGCAGCGGGCTCTCTTGCCAGGTCGCGCCGCCGTCAGTGCTTGCAAGCAGCCTTTTGCCCGCGCACGCGGCAACGAGGTGCTCCGGGTTGAAGGGATCAGCGGCAAGCGCGAACACGAATTCTCTGCCGGTGCTGACGCGCTGCCACGTGCGGCCTCCATCGGTGGTTGTGTAGATGCCGCCACCCTGGGTCGCGGCAAACAGTGTGTCGGGCCGCCGGGGGTGGGCAAGCAGGCACGCGGGCGACTTCAGATACGGTGCGTCAAGGCCGGCGTTCACCGACGCCCAGGTCCGGCCTTTGTCAGCGGTTTTAAAAACGCCGTAGCCGTTCGTGCCGATATAGATCACGCCGTCGCGGCGCGGGTCTGCAACAATGGCTGTCGCCCGGCCGCTGACATAGGGCAGGCGGGGCAGCTGCAGCCCAGCGATTGAAAAGCCGATATCGCGCCAGCTTTTGCCGTTGTCAGCGCTTGTGTAGACAAGGATACGGTCGCTTTTTTCCCAGGGGTCGAGCAGCAGGTACATGGCGCGGCCATCGGGCTGTGAGAACGCGACTGCCATGGCGTGGCCGTTTTCAACCCCGGCCATGACGCGCTGCCAGCTTGTTCCGCTGTCGGTTGAGCGCAGCAGCCCGTTGTCGGCGGTCGCCATGAAAAGCGTTTCCGGATCAGCCGGGTGTTGCCTGATATCATTGACAACGGCATTCTGCAGCCCGCGGGTGAGCTGCTGCCATGTTCGGCCGCTGTCATGGCTGCGCCACAGGTTCCACCAGTCGGCCAGAAACATGCGCCCTGCAATGCGCGGGCAGAACACGACGGCTTCAATGGCCTCGGGCGCTTCGCGCCAGGCAAGGGGGGGGGCGGGCCGTGAGAAACTGCCTGCTTTAAACCAGTCAGAGCCGGCACTGCGGGATTCGAGCAGCAGATACGGCCATGTCTGCGGGTGCGCGGCCATAACGACCCGGTCAGGGTCATCAGGGTCGACCGCAAGGGCCTTGAACGCCTGCGGCCTGGCGGCGCCGTAGGCGGCTTGAGTGCGCCTCCAGGATCGGGCCGTTTCGTCAAATATATACAGTCCTTCGGTTTTCGAGACTGCATACAGGCGGCCGGTCGCGTGGGCGGCTAGGTCGATGACGTCGGTGCCGCCCACGGGCAGGCCATGTCCGGCCGCGTGCCACAGGCTGCCTTCGAGCCTGAACAGTCCCCGGGATGTGGCGGCATGCAGGGTGCCGCGATGTACCGCAAGGCAGGCAATGCGCGCTCCTGTGAGCCCGTCTGCACGCTCGATCGCGGTGCTTCCGCCGTCCGAAAATATCCTGAATACGCCGTTGCCGTCGGAACCCGCCCACAGGGCGTTTTTGAAAAAAATCAGGAGGCGGCTTCCGAAAAAGCGTTCGCGGTACGCCGGTATGCCGTCGATCAGATGCCAGTGCGCGGCATTGTCGGTACTGCGGTACAGGCCACTGTCCGTAAGCGTGTACACCTCCCCGGCGTGATCGGGATGGAAAGCGATGGCGGCGACAGCAAACCCCTCAAGTCCGCTGCCCGCGAGGGTAAAGCTGTCGCCGCCGTCAGTGCTTTTGAATATCCCGGCAACATCTGAGCCGGCCAGAACGTTCATCGGATCGCGGGGGTCGACCGCCAGGGCCGTAAAGCGCCCGCCGCCGCCGTAGCCGCACGGCGAGCAGGGAAGGTTCGCCGCCCCGGCCGCAGCCGGAACGGCGATAGCGGCAAGAGCAGACAGCAGTCCGCCGGTCAGAAGGCGCAGAATGCTCATCGGTATGTTCGCTGTGTTTTCTGCTCAAGATGCGCCGCACGCGTGCCGCTGAACGTGGCGTTGTAGCGCACGTAGGAATTTTCAATCGTATCATAGCCCTGGAGCCAGACGGTGCCTGAAACGCTGTTGGGCTTGACCGTCAGCCTGAGCTCGCCCGCCTGGGCAGGAACCACGCTGGGTACGGCGGATTTGAGAGCCTTCTGCCTGTTTTCTTTGTCCCTGTGCGTGAGGTTCGGCAGCTTGAGCAACGTCGGGCTGAGGTAGGCAAAAAAAACATTCTTTGAAGCAGTTGAACTGGGCCTGATCGTGCAGGTGATCGTATCTGCGTTTGCCTCCATGGCACTGTACGAGGAGTTCCAGAAAAAAACGTTCCGGCTCTGGGAGTCCGGGAATCCCGCAGCAACTATTTGGTAAGGGTTCGGATCGCTCGCGTCCGGCGTGCCGAGCAGCAGCCGCATGGTCGCGCCGTTGAAGCTTTCATTTAATATCGTGCCGGACACTTGCAGAATGTATTCTTGAGAGGACGGGTAGCCGTCGGTTAAGTTTGTGTCCTGGGCGTGCGCAGGGGGCGCAAGCGCGGCGAGCGCAAGCAGCAAGGCTCCTGCTGCACGCGCGAATGACGGCCTGCAGACACGGGCCTTCAATGGATGGCAGTGCATCTTCATGGTCGTCAGCCTTTATGCGTGGTGGTGAGTGCTGTATGCAAAAAAGTATAGTCTTACGGCGCACGGGCTGTCAACAGCAAACTGCCGCCCGACTTCAGGGGGGGATTTTGGAATTGACTTCATCAATGCACGAGACTAAGGTAGGAGCTGAATCCAACGCGGCGCATCCACGGACACACGCATGACACGCGAGCAGAACAATTATTTTTTGCCCCTGCTGCTGGCGCTTGATCTGGTATCAACCCTGGCCGCCTATGCCCTCAGCGCTCTGGTTGCCTGCATGCTCGGGGCCTGCGGCCATGACCACCACCTGCACGCCGCCATAGGACTGCAGTTGTCCTGGAGCACGTACCTGCATATCGCCCCGCCCGTGATTATCATTCCGCTTCTGCTTCTCGTCATTGCCGGAGGCTACCGCTACACGGGCACGCGCGCGCTGCGCAGGATCATGCAGCCCACGGGCACGGCCGTGGCTGTTTCGGCGTTCTGTCTGCTTGGCATGCAGCTGCTGTATCCGGCCGTACAGGAGGCGCGTGTCTTTCTGCTGCTGTTTTTTCCCCTGGCGTGGCTGGGGTTTATCGGCGGGCGCCTGCTGATCGGCCGCATCATACGCAGCGCGCCGCTCAATTCCAGCCTTGTGCAGCATGTATTAATCATCGGAACGGATGAATCCGCGCTGGCGGCGGCGAACCTGCTGCAGAGGCAGTGCCCCTTGGGCGTCAGCCTTGCGGGGTATCTTTCGGCCGATCCGGCTGATGTGGGGCGCACGATCGGCTCCGCTCCGGTGCTGGGCACGGTTGATGACTTCGACGGGATAATCAATAGCAAGGTGGTTGACGGCGTGCTGCTTATCAGCGGCCTGAGCGACACCGGCGCAATCCGCGCACTTTCCATGAAGTGCGAAGCCATGGGGGTTGATTTCGGGTTCAGCGCGTCGGTGTTCACCCGGCGCGGCGCTGCGGTTGCGACCGAGCGCATCGAAGGCCTGTCGGCCGTTTTTCTGCGCAGCGTGGCCCTGCGGCCGGAAAAGCTTTTTTTAAAGCGCCTGTTTGATATCGTGGCCTCAGCTGCGCTTATTGCGGCGCTCACTCCCCTCTGGATTATCGTACCCGTCTGGATCCGGCGCAATTCTCCGGGCCCGGCCCTGTTTCACCAGGAGCGCGTGGGCAGGCACGGCCGGCTGTTTACCATGTACAAATTCCGCACGATGGTCGTCGGCGCCGACCGCATGGTCGATCAGGTCGCGGCCTTGAATGAAATGGACGGTCCGGTATTCAAGATCAAGAACGACCCGCGTTTCACCGGCATCGGCCGGTTCCTGCGCACGACCAGCATCGATGAGCTGCCGCAGCTGTTCAACGTGTTCAAGGGCGACATGAGCCTTGTGGGTCCGCGGCCGCCCCTGATGAGCGAGGTGCTCAAATACCTGCCGTGGCAGCGCAAGCGCCTGTCGGTCGTGCCGGGCATTACCTGCCTGTGGCAGGTCACGGGCCGCAACGAGATTAAATTCGACGAATGGATGCAGCTTGACCTGCAGTACATTGAGAATTGGTCATTAAACCTTGATTTCAAAATTCTGCTGCAAACCCTAACTGCAGTGCTGTCGCGGCGCGGTGCGGAGTAGCCGCCCGCCCTGGGAGAAACGCCATGAAGATTATCGAAAAGCTGGTGGGCTGTTTCAGGGACCGTGAGTACGAGGCCGCCATAAACCTCTACAACAGCCACAAGTACCGTGAGTCCATCGCGCTGTTTGAATCGGTCATCCGGCGGAAATCCTCGCAGGGGAGCCTGCACCGCAACCTTGCCAATTTTTACTGCAGCTACGCGCACCGAAACCTGGGCATCGTGCTGTTTGTGATGGGCAACTATCCCGAGGCGCAGAAGGAGTTTGAGCAGGCGCTCAGCTGCTGCACAAACCCCCGCGAAATTTATCAGCTCATGGGCATCTGCCAGAACAACATCGGCGATTACGAAAACGCCGCGCGGACCTTTGGCGAGCTTTTGACCCACAATCCCGACAGCGTGCCGATAAAGCTCCGGCTCGGCATAGCGCTGCACAACCTGAAAATGTGGGACAAGTCGGTGGCGCTCTACTCCACCATACTGGCACAGAAGCCGCGCTATGCCGACGTGCATTTTCGGCTGGGGCTGGCGCTTCTGGGCCAGGGCAAGCCGGCCTCGGCGGCCGAGGCCTTCGCATCCGCCGTCGCCATCAATCCCGACTATATTGAGGCACACGTCAAGCTCGGGCTC
>CAIRTM010000068.1 GCA_903881505.1 uncultured delta proteobacterium
CTGAACACATCGAGCATTGCCAGGCCGAACAGCAGGAACACATTGCCCACGGCCAGAAACGTCCATTTGTTCGTGCTGATCTGGCCGAAGAGCTGCCCGCTCAGCGCGGCAAAGGCTCCCAGCCCGGCATAGACCGCTGCCAGGCCGAGCACGTACAGCAGTGACAGGTACAGCGCGCGGCCCCTGCTGCCCGCGCTGCCGGCGCCGATAACGCTCATGGTAACCGGAATCAGCGGGTAGACGCAGGGCGTGAAACTGGTCAGCACTCCTGCGGCAAACGCAGCGGCCAGGGCCAGCAGGGGTTCCCCCTGCAGATAGGTGCCGATGTTGCCGATAAATTCCTGCATGGCGGATTGTCTGTCCTGTACAGCCCGGAGCCATCCGCACGGCGCAAACCGCGCGTGGCCGGTGCCGGCGCTTCAGCTTGTATTTCTACCGTACTTAGGCCTTCTTTTCAAGGCGTAATTTGGCAGCGCACGGCAGGGTTCACAGCCACCCGCACAGGGCCAGGGCGCAGATCGTCTTGGCGTCAACGAGGCGGCCCCGCCGCGCGAGGTCCCGCACTGCGCGCCTCGTGAAAGCAAGCGGTTCGATAATTTCGTCATCCTCGCAGTCCATGCCGACCGGCGTGAGGCGCCGGGCGGCAAACATGGTTATGATTTCGGTGGAGTAGCCCGGCACCGGATATATCCGGCCGATTCTTCGCATGCTGCCCGCCCGGAAGCCGGTTTCCTCCACTATTTCGCGGCGCGCGCAGGAAAGGGGCTTTTCGCCTTTTTCAATGGTGCCGGCCGGCAGTTCATACAGCCAGTCATTGATCACGGGCCGAAACTGGCGCAGCAGGATGATCCGCCGCGGGCCCAGAAACGGTACGATCAGCACCGCGCCCGGGTGATTGACGTATTCAACCTGAACGCTGCGGTTTCCGGGCAGGACGGCGCGGCGCTTCTCAACATTCAGGAAAGCGCCTGCATATACGGTGCCTGTCTTCATGGACACACCTCTTCCTTTGAGTTAGAGCATTGTAAAGCTGAGATCGCTTTCCGCCTTCGTTACAGTAATAACTTCGGAGGACGGGACGGCCGTGGCAATCTCTTGACGGCGCAATCCGCCACCGGACGACAGCACGCCATGTATCTGCTCTAGCGTGCACCTGAACGGGTGCCCCCGGCGACAGATCCTTGACCGGCAAGCGCCGCGCGCAGCACGCCCAGCAGCCGGTCCGTGTCAGCGCTGCCGGCCAGGATGATATCGGCATTTTTTTTACCGGGCTCAACATAGCGCGCATGCATGGGCAGAACGTCGCGCTCGTACTGCAGCGCCGACATCTCCGGCGTGCGGCCGCGCTCGCGGCAGTCGCGCAGCATGCGCCGCTCGCGGCGCACTGCGGGCTGTTCGTCGATATAGACTTTCAAATCGAGCAGGGGCGCAATCTCCGGGCAGGACAGAACCAGGATGCCCTCAACGAGAATGATGGGGCGCGGCAGCAGCTCGACTGCGGCACAGGTGCGGCAGTGGGTTGTAAAGTCATAGGCATGTGTCCGTACAGGCCGGCACGCGCGCAGCTCGCGCAGATGCGAGGCCAGCAGCCCGACGTCCAGCGCGTCCGGATGGTCGAAGTTCACCATGCGGCGCTCCTGCTCGGGAATATGCGACAGGTCGCGGTAGTAACAATCGGATTCGATTATGGTCACCGCATCAGGGCCGAGCATGTCGCGCACGTGCCGGGCAAGGGTTGTTTTCCCCGAGCCGGTGCCGCCTGAGATGCCTGCGCAATAGGGAGCATTCATCGGGCGGTGTCCTTTCCAAAGCCCGGCAGTGCGCGTGCGCCGGGCGCTTCAGCGTGAAATAAAAATTCGATTTCCTGCATGAGCCGGTCCTGCCGGTCGTATTCCAGCAGGCGCGCCCGGCCGGCATACAGGCCGCCCATGCCCAGGCCGCTCAATGCCAGACGGTAGTGAAACAGCGGGCGCCTGGCAACCGTGAATTCAGCCGCGGCTGAGAAACGGCCCTGCTGCTGCGACCAGGTTCCCCGCGCATCGGCAAGCGCTTCGTTCTCGATCGCAATACCGAGCGCTCCGCCGGTGCGCAGGCGCAGGGTCGCAGGAGCGATGCTGCAGCCGGGCTTCAGGCTGAGAAAGCTCGCCTGCAGGGTCTGGTTGTCGGAAATATCCTGCCGGGATTCATGCGGACGGCAGGCAGGCGTGCTGATGGCGGCCAGGAAGCACAGCAGGATCAGGATCTTCAGGGCGTGCCGTGCAGCGCAGCCGGTGACGTCCAGTGCGTGCGGGTGACCATGTGCATTCATGATCCAGCGGGACTGATTCGAACGTTTGGGCAGGAGAAAATAAGTGGTCGGGAAGGCGGGATTTGAACCCGCGGCTTCATGCTCCCGAAGCATGCGCGCTACCAGGCTGCGCTACTCCCCGACGGCATACGTGGTTGACAGCATACATTTTTTGACAGTGAAATACAAGCAGATTGTGCGAGCGGCCAGCCACCCGTATGCGGGCACGGGGCCTGCGACGTTAATTCTCAACGCCGCACGGATGCCTCAGGCATTGAAGCGGATGCGGATGGTCTGCGCGAATGATGTGACGGCCGCCTTGAAGAGCTTCCATTTTTTGATCGATACTTCACCGGTCTGCCGGTTGCTGTGGGGCACGGCGATGTTTTTGACCGGGCGGCCCTTGAGAACGAATAAACCGGCTATGGCCACGTTGGGGGCAAACGTGTCCGGCGGGATGCGCTCCAAAAGCTGTTTGAGAATGTCGGCCCGCATGAGCCGGAAGGGGCAGTTAACATCCTTCACGCCGCGTCCGTAGCACAGGTCGACGGCCATTCTTGAAATAAAGCTGACGATACGTCTGGGCAGGGCCTGCTCGCGAGCCGAGCGTATGCCGAACACCGCAGCGCAGCCGTTGCGCTCCTGCCAGAGTTTCTGAAAATACTGCGCCCGCATCTCGTTGTCGCTGTCGACCTGGAACACCCAGTGCGAGCTCTGCGCCGCCAGGCGATAGCCGGTCAGGATGGTCGGGCCGTGGCCTGAATTCTGCTTGTTGATGACCGTCACGGCCGGATCATTATGATACTGAGCAAGCTTGCCAGCGGTATTGTCGCGCGACCCGTCATTGAGAACCAGCAGGCTATAGGTGACGGGCAGCTTGTTAAGAGCCTCTTTCCAGCCGTCGATGACCTCATTGATGCAGGCCTCTTCATTGTAAACCGGCATGACAACGATGACATCTTTCATGCTGTGTCCTTGCAAGAGGTTGAATGTAGAGGGGGACAGCCGCGCGAGTCCGGCGCGCATGCTGCCAACGATACGATTCATTGACAGCGTTGTCAACGGTTCAATGCCGGGTTGCGCCTGAGGGCAGGCTTTTCAGAAAACCCGGCAGGATAGCGCGCAGCGCCGCAACAGCCCGGCCGCGGTGGCTGAGGCTGTTTTTCTCCCGGCTTGAAAGCTCGGAGAAGGTTCGGCCTGAGGGCTCGTGCAGGAACACGGGGTCATAGCCGAACCCGCCGCTGCCCGCGGGCGCTTCGGTTATGCGGCCCCGGCACAGGCCCTGCACCGTGAACTCGCGGCCGCCGGGCGCGACGACCGCAATCACGCAGCGGAACTGCGCTCCGCGCCGCTCCGGCGGCACACCCAGCATGCGCTCGAGCAGCAGCGCGATATTGCGCCCGTCGCTGCGGGGCTCGCCCGCAAAGCGGGCCGAATAGATCCCGGGCTCTCCATTGAGCGCGTCGACCTCAAGTCCCGAATCATCGGCCATGGCAACGCACCCGGTATGACCGGCGATCGAGCGGGCTTTTTTTAAAGCGTTTTCCTCAAAACTGGCGCCGTCCTCCACGATATCGGGGCAGCCGCCGAATGCGGCCTGCGGCACGATCGTGAAATCCGTTGCTTCAAGTATCTGTTGGAATTCCCTCAGCTTACAGGGGTTGGCGGTCGCAAGGACGATGTTCATGTTCGTCAGCCCGGGCAATGTCTCATGAGCGGTTTGTACGTGGTACGCAGGCCACCGAGTATAGGGCCGAGTGGCGGCAGTGTCAAGGGAAGTTGGGAGCTCGGGGTGCGGTGCCGAAAACGCAGCCGTTCAACCCCGCGGGATTTTTACATTTTACCGGCGGGATTTTTTGCGGGACTGGCGGGCCTGCTTGCGTTTGTTTTTCTGCTTTTTGCGTTCGGCCGCCGAGAGCTGCTTCGGGACTTTCATGGCGCTGAGCGAAAGCGCGCCTGTGTCGGGCAGTCCGCCGGGCAGCATGTCGCCCAGGCCCGGTATCTTTCCGAAGCCGCTGGCCAGCTTGCCCAGCAGGCCGCTTTTGCTCATGTTCTTCATCATGTCGCGCATCTGGCCGAAGCGCTTGAGCAGGTCGTTCACGTCCCTGACCGTGCGTCCGCTGCCGGCGGCGATGCGGCGCTTGCGGCTGTCGTTGAGCACATCGGGCTGCAGCCGCTCTTTGGGCGTCATCGAGCTGATGATGGCCTCCACCTTGACCATCTGGGTGTCGTCAATCGCAGCGCCGCCGGTCATCTGTTTGAAAAAAGGGATTTTTTCCACCAGGTCCTGCAGCGGCCCCATTTTTTTGATGGTTTGAATCTGCTCAAGGAAATCGATCAGGCTGAATTTGCCCTTGAGCAGGCGCTGGGCGTCTTCCTCGGCTTTTTTTTCGTCGACGACCTCCTCGAAGTCCTTCATCAATCCGACGACATCGCCGAATCCGAGAATGCGAGAGGCAAGGCCCTCGGGCCTGAATTCTTCGAGGCTGTCAAGGCCCTCGCCCATGCCGAGGAACTTGATCGGCTTGCCGGTAACCTGCTTGATTGAGAGGGCCGCGCCGCCGCGCGCATCGCCGTCAAGTTTTGTCATGATGAAGCCGGTTACGTCAAGCCTGCGGCTGAAGGTCTCGGCGGTGTTGACCGCATCCTGGCCGATCATGGCGTCGCACACCAGAAGAATGTTTTCCGGACGTGTCGCCGCGGCGATGTCGTGCAGTTCCTGCATGAGGGGCTCATCGATGGCCAGGCGGCCGGCCGTATCGAATATGGCGACGTCGCAGCCGATTTCCCGCGCATGCTGCAGAGCGCGGCTGCAGATTTCGGGCGGGCTGGCGTTCTCGGCGGAAAAAACCGGCAGGCCGAGTTTTTCGCCGACAACCTTCAACTGCTGAACGGCCGCCGGGCGGTAGATGTCGGCTGCGACCAGCAGGGGCGTGCGTTTGTTTTTCGCCAGATGACGCGCGAGCTTGCCGGCGGTGGTCGTTTTGCCGCAGCCCTGCAGGCCGAGCAGCATCACGGCCGATACCGGGCGCGATCCGAAACGCAGGCCGGTCTCGACCGGTCCCATTAAATCAATCAGTTCCTGGTGGCAGATATTGATGAAGTGATCGCCGGGCGAGACTTTCAGCCTGCGGCCGCCGTGCCTGACGCGGGTGTCGACAATTTCGCCGACGGCTTTTTCCTGAACCTGCGCAATAAAGCTTTTTACGACCCCATACTGGACATCGGCCTCGAGCAGCGAAAGGCGTATGTCACGGAGCGCTTCCTCGATATTGCCGGAGGTCAGCTCGATTTTGCCCCTGAGCCGGTCGCGGGCCTTGTTAAAACCGTTTGAAAGAACTTCAAGCATGCAAAAAAAACCTCAGACGGGCGCGCGCTCTGCCGGAGAACTTCATGGCAGGCGTTCCACGCTATTATTTATTTGTTGTGCAGGGCGGCTTTGACAGCGGCAACCAGGTCGTCGATGCCCAGGCCGGCGGCGGCGTAGGCGGCGTCGGGGGGTCCGGAAAGGCCGTATGAGGAAACGCCCAGCCGGGAAAAACTGACGCTCAGGCGCTCTTCGGCCAGCACGCAGGCAATGATGCTGCCAAGCCCGGTCTGTACGTTGTGGTCTTCATAGGCCACGATGCAGCCTGAAGCCGCGGCAGCGCGAACAGCAGCGCGGTCGATATCCTTCGGACACGAAACGTTCAGCACGGCCACGCGCAGGCCTTCGCCTGCGAGGCGGTCGGCAGCCGCAACAGCCCGCCATGCCAGGCTGCCGCAGGTGATGACGGCGGCGTCAGATCCGCCGCGCAGCGTGTCGATGCGGCCGTATTCAAAGACATAGTCAGGGCCGAAGAAAGGCGCTCCGGCCTCATCCAGTATAACCGGCGTTACCGAGCGGCCCATGCCGAGGAAAAAGTTACCCGGCGCGGATGCGATATGGCGGGTGGCGCGGTCGGTCTGGTTGGGGTCGGCCGGCAGAATGGTCTTGAAACCGAACAGGCTGTTCATCAGGCCGATATAATCGATGCATTGATGGGTCTTGCCGTCTTCGCCCACATCGAGGCCGATATGCGTGGTGACCAGTTTGAGGTTGGTCGCGTTAATGTCATTGAGCCGGTGCTGGTTATAGGTTTCGCACACGCCGAATACGCCGAAGTCGGCGAAAAAGGTGAGCACGCCTTCGATTGAAAGGGCGCCGGCCATGGTGGCCGCATTGTGCTCCTGAATGCCGGTCTGGAAAAACGTATCCGGGCTCATTTTTTCAAAACCGTTTGTTTTGACAGACCCCGCCAGATCGCAGTCGAACACGGCAATTTTTGCGCCGTTATCAAGTTTGGCGGTTGCCCCGGCAACCGAGCACAGGGCATTGCCGAAGGCAGAGCGGTTGTCGATTTTGCGGCCGGCTTCATAGATGATCGGTTCG
Organism: uncultured delta proteobacterium; assembly: GCA_903881505.1. Taxonomy (GTDB): domain Bacteria; phylum Desulfobacterota; class WTBG01; order CAIYCZ01; family CAIRTM01; genus CAIRTM01. The sequence continues at coordinate 6,699 of CAIRTM010000068.1, forward strand.
CCTGCGGCAACCGGGGTCGTAACCGGTGCGGGCGCAGCATGCGGGCCGGAAGGAAGAGACGGCAGGGCGGAGCGCAGCGCGCGGAAGTGCTCAAGGCGCATCTCAAGGCCCAGCTCCTGCATGGCGGCGGCCAGCTGCTCCGGGGTGAGGGCCACGCCGTGATATTTCTCTATGTTTTCCATGAAGGAAACACCTTTGCCCATGACGGTCTCGGCAATGATGACTGTCGGCCGGCTTTCATCCTGCGTTGCCGCTTTCAGGGCATCGGCTATCTGCTGAAAGTCATGGCCGTTGATCTCGATTACCTGCCAACCGTCGGAAGCAAAATTATCCTTGATGTGCTGGGGCATTACTTTTGAAGTGCTGCCCGATATCTGCAGATTGTTTTTGTCGACCAGGGCCGTCAGGTTGCCCAGGCCGTATTTTGCTGCAAAACGGCGGGCCTCAGTAATCTGGCCCTTCTGCTGCTCGCCGTCGCCCATGAGAACGAATACATGCGCGCCGGTGCCGTGCATGCGGGCCGACAGGGCGAACGCACAGCCTGCCGAGAGGCCCTGGCCCAGATTGCCGCTGCTCCACTCAACGCCGGGGACCGTGCGCTCGATATGGCCTTCGAAGATCGTCGCAGGGTGGCGGAAGCCGGCAATGGCATCATCGATCGAGAAAAAGCCGCTGCGCGCAAGCGACGCGTATACGCCCGGCGAGGTATGGCCGTGGCTGACCACAATGCGGTCGCGCGCCGGATCATGCGGCCGTTCAGGGTTGATCCTTGCATGCTGCATCAAGGTTATGTACATGTCGATCGATGACATGGATCCGCCCGGGTGTCCTGAAGCCGCCAGGGTTGTCATGGTCAGAATGTCTCCCCGGGCCGTGCGGGCAAGTTCGCTGAGACGCTTGATTTCAGCCTGGTCGATAGTGGTATGCTGCAATCCTTTGTGCATGGTGCTTTTCCCTTACACGATGGTTAGCGTATGTGATCCCTCGCGCGGTTTCGGGCCGGGTGGGTCAGTTTATGGCGCAGGCGCTCGGGTATTCAGCAGGCTGAATACAGCAGGGCGGGGTATCTGCACTGCATATTTCGTTGAACGATAAAAATAAAAAAACATTATAAAAAGGCTTTAAAAAGAAGTCAACAGATATCGTCCGTTACGGATGGCCGATGCCTTCATAAACCTTTTCGTTCGGTTGTTGCATCACGGGTGTCGGAGAGGTCCAGGAAGAATCGGGCCGGGATCTCAGGCGGTTACGGTTGTTCGCCCTGTTTCGAAATTTTTGTCGCGGTCAGCATGGGCAGCAGCCAAAGCCTGAGTGGCGAGCTGGTCGCAGCACTCGTTTTCCTCATTACCGGCATGCCCCTTGACCCAGACAAAGCGTACGCAGCGCTCTTCGCACAGATCCAGCAGCGCACTCCACAGGTCGAAATTTTCGGCCGGCTCGGTTTTGGTGCGCATCCAGCCCTGCCTGCGCCATCTGGCGGCCCAGCCCCTGTTGATGCCGTTGACTACGTACTGTGAATCAGTATGCACGAGAACGGATGCGCCGGGCTTAATGCTGTTGAGCGCAACAATGCAGGCCATCAACTCCATCCGGTTATTGGTGGTATGCTTGAATCCGCCCGAGAGCTCACGGCGTTTGCCGTCGGCGAGAATAACAGCACCATAGCCTCCGGGGCCGGGGTTGCATGAGCAGCCTCCGTCCGTGTAAATAATGACATCGGTTGCATGCGAAGACACCTCGGGCGCGGTCTGTTTTAATGAAGCGGCGCTGCGGGGTTTCCGGCCCGGCTGTTTGTTATGATGGGTTGCGGATTGCTGTTCCTGGAGCCATGACCGGGCTTCATCGATTGAAGGAAAGCCTTTAAATCGCGCGCCCGCGAACCCGCGCACCTGTTCCTCGGCATTGCCTGAGCCAAACCAGGTTGAGAAGATGCCGGTTGCGCGGCCGCGTGCAACTGCGTAATATTTTTTTGCCGAACCTGCCAAACCCTGCTCTCCCGGCTGCCTGTGTGATGAGTGTTCTGCCGCGCGCTATGGCAGGCTGCGATGCGCCGGCCCCACGTACACCTGCCGCGGTCGCCCGATCCTGAACGGTTTCGTGTCGTGCATTTCACGCCACTGGGCAATCCAGCCCGGCATGCGGCCGATGGCGAACATAACGGTAAACATGGCGGAGGGAATGCCCAGGGCCCGGTACAGGATGCCGCTGTAAAAGTCTACGTTCGGATACAGCTTGCGCTCGATAAAATAATCATCGTGCAGCACGGCATCTTCAAGTTCCAGCGCGATGCTGAGCAGCGGGTCGTTGGCGTGGCGTCCTGCAAGGAACGTGGCGCATGTGTCCTTGAGGATCTTGGCGCGCGGGTCATAGTTCTTGTACACCCGGTGCCCGCAGCCGAACAGCCTGAAATTTTTTGTCTTGTCCTTGGCCATGGCAATCACGTCTTTGACCTTGCGGCCGTTGCGCTGAATGTCTTCGAGCATGTCAATCACTTCCTGGTTGGCCCCTCCGTGCAGGGGGCCCCACAGGGCGCAGATGCCGGCGCAGACCGAGGCGTATAAATTCACCATGCTGCTGCCCACGAGCCTCACGGTCGAGGTGCTGCAGTTCTGTTCATGATCGGCATGCAGGATCAGGAGCTTGTTCAGGACCCGCTCGGCCTCAAGGTCGAACTCGTAGGGCTTGACCGGGCTCGAGAACATCATGTTCAGGAAATTCATGCAGTATTTCAAGTCGTGCCGGGGGTAGACGAACGGCTCGCCGATTGACTTCTTGTAGGAAAAGGCCGCGATGGTTCTGATCATCGAGATCAGGCGCGCCGCAATCCGGTCGAACTCCTGCGGGTTTTCATCGTCGACGAAGGAGAGCGGGTAGAAGATGGAAAGCGAGTTGACCATCGAGCTCAAAATGGCCATGGGATGCGCGCGCGGGGGCATGCCCACGAAATAGTGAATCATGTCCTCATGCAGCATCGAGTTTTCGGTCAGATAGCGCGAGAACAGGCTTTTCTGGTCGATGGTCGGCAGGCTGCCGTAAATCAGCAGATAGGCGGTTTCGACAAAGGACAGTTTGTCGGCCAGCTCGGAGATGTCAAAGCCGCGGTAGCGCAGGATGCCCTTGTCGCCGTCAATGAAGGTGATGGCGCTGGCGCAGGCGCCCGTGTTCTGAAAGCCGTTGTCAAGGGTTATGCAGCCGGTTTTTGCATACAAGTCGGAGATGTCTATCGCGCGCTCCTGCTCGGTTCCTGTGACCAGGGGGAATTCATGCTCGCGGTCGTCGATGATGATTTTTGCTGTTTTCATTTCATTCCTTTCGCGTTCACGCGCTGACGGGCGCGCGGGAGGCTTATCGTTTAATGTCTGTGCGGCATCATGCGGGTGCCGCGCTCAGCACGCAGGTGCGGGCGGCCATCCCGCGCCCCTGCGGCGGCGATACCGGATCAGTTTCGTTGCCGCGTGCACCCACAGAGGGCTTTTGCGTGCGAAGCTGCGTGCCGAGCGCAGGTTGCATAAAAACTCGGCACTACCTTTGTAGCGATCCATGACCATGGTGGCGCGGCCGACCTCGCACGCCAGATGCGCGTCGCTGCAGGTCACCGGCACAACCCCGAGGGCGCGGGCGCGGTTGAGCAGCACCCGGTCCGGCCGCCTGTACATGTCCCGTGCATTGAAAACCTCAATCATGTCAATGCGGCTGATGATGTGGTCGAGCGCTGCGGCCTGCAGGCGTGATGAGCGCAGCAGATCAAACGGGTGCGGCACCGATGCCAGCCCGCCCTGGCGCTTGATTTCATCCACGGTTTCAGCAGGGCTGAGACCGGGCGGGATATGCTCGCGCAGAAAATAGCCGATGATTTCACCCTGCGTTGTCCTGATTTCCTCGGCGATAATCACGGTGATGCTTTTCGCCAGTGCGGCTGTTTCAAGTGCGCCATCCAGGCAGTTGTGGTCGCAGATTGCGACGGTGTCCAGTCCGCGCGCAAGCGCCAGTTCCTCAATGCGCTCCGGCAGCAGGCTCGAGCAGGCCGAGTAATGCGTGTGCACATGCAGGTCGAGCGTGGTTTTCATGGCAAGCTGCGCCCTGACAGGGACAATAAATTAAAAATAATGCGAGGCCATGCATGGCGGTGAACAGCCTGAACAATCATAAGGAAAAACAGGCGTATTGTCAATGAAATTAGGCCGAGCGCATCAGCCCCTACTGCAAGGTGCGCGCCGCTGCCGCGATGTTTTTATTGCCACAGGGGCATGGTGTGCTATTGTGTCCGTGCGCATGCCGCGCGCTGTGCTTTTCTACGCCTGTGGTGTCGGATGAATTCCCTGCATCTTTTTGCCTGTACCTGTGATCAGTTTTCTGCAGCGCTGCATGCTGCGCCGGGAGGCCGCGCGCATGCTGTTGACCTGTATCGTCGCGCCTTAAAATACGGCGATTGTGCGGTTGTGCCTCCTGAGATCGGCTGCCGCGCACCCGCGATAGACTCAATAGTCGAGAGCGAAGACGCCGTGAAAGTGGTTTTCCGGCTGGACGACGGCGCGCGGGTCGAATCGGTTGTGATTTGCATGCCGCGCCGGACGACGCTGTGTGTGTCAAGCCAGGCCGGCTGCCGCATGGGCTGTCTTTTTTGTACGACCGGCGCGCACGGTTTCGTGCGGGACCTGCGGGCCGAAGAGATCGTCGGGCAGCTTTTTGCCGTGCGCCATGTGATGGGGCGCACCATTGACAGTATCGTTTTTATGGGCATGGGCGAGCCTCTTGACAACTTCGCCAATGTTGTGCAGGCCATACGGGTCATGGGCGATCAGCGCGGCCTTGATGTCGCGCCGCGGCGCATCACGGTTTCTACAGCGGGCCTGCCGGACGGTATCCGGCAGATGGGAGCGCTGGGTTTGCCAGGCCTGCGCCTGGCGGTTTCGCTTAATGCCGCCAATGACCGGCTGCGCTCGCAGCTGATGCCGGTCAACCGCAGCTACCCGCTTGCCGTGCTCAAACAGGCGTTGCGGCGCTATCCGTTGCGCAAAAAGGAGGTTTTTTTTATTGAATACGTGCTGCTCAGGGGGGTTAACGACAGCCCCGCGCATGCTGCTGAACTGGCCCGCTTTCTCGGCGATATCCCTGCCCGCGTGAATATTATCGGCTTTAATACGGGCTATGGCAGCCGGTTTGAAAATCCCGGCGATGAGGGATGCCGGCGCTTTTGCGCACTTCTTGCGCGCGAAGGCGTTTTTGTGCGGCTGCGCTGCTCGCGCGGCCCGGCTATTCAGGCTGCCTGCGGCCAGTTGGGGAGCGCTGCCCGGTGAAGCGTACTGTCCGGGTCTCGGCCGGCCGCACATATGGCGGCATAGCGCATGATGGGGGCGCGGGGGGAAATTCTATTTGAAAGTGCCGGCGGTGATATGATACATACTATTTTTTGTACCAGACCTGTCGCGCCATATGCAGCGCGCCGGCAGCGCACCGGTGCGCACATTCCAGTGAGCGAGCATGGATCAAGAGACCGTCCTCACCGTTTCGGACCTCAACCGCCGTATCAAGGCGTCCCTTGAAAGCGGATACGCCGACATATGGGTCGAGGCGGAAATTTCCAATCTGCGTGTTCCTTCCTCTGGCCACTGCTACCTGACGCTCAAGGACTCGGCCAGCCAGGTGCGGGCGGTCATGTTCCGCCATGCGCGCGCAAGGCTGCGCTTCATCCCGCAGGACGGCATGCAGGTGGTATGCCGCGGCAACATCAATGTATATGAGCCGCGCGGAGAGTATCAGCTCGTTGTCGACCGCATGGAGCCGCGCGGCGCCGGCGCGCTGCAGATGGCATTTGAGCAGTTGAAAAGCAGGCTTGCCGCCGAGGGGCTGTTTAATCCCGCGCATAAAAAGCCGCTGCCGTTTCTGCCGCGGCGCATCGGCGTAGTGACGTCGGCAACCGGGGCGGCCCTGCGTGACATCCTGCAGGTGTTGGCCCGGCGCTTCCCCAGCCTGCATATCAGGATCCTGCCGGTCAGAGTTCAGGGAGAGGGAGCCGCACAGGAGATAGCCGCGGCAATTGCGGCGGCAAATGACGCCTCTGTCGCCGATGTGCTGATCGTCGGGCGCGGCGGGGGCTCGCTTGAGGATCTGTGGGCGTTCAATGAAGAGTGCGTGGCCCGGGCGATTTTTAACTCGTCCATACCGGTCATTTCCGCCGTCGGCCATGAAATTGATTTTACCATCGCCGACTTTGTCGCTGATATGCGCGCGCCGACTCCTTCAGCCGCCGCAGAGCTGGCGGTGCCTGAAAAGCGCGAACTTGTCCGCACGGTTGCGCAGTTTGCGGCCGGGCTTTCGCGCAGGCTCGCCCAGCGCATTGCCGGTGAAAAGTCGATGCTGCGCAGTGCAACAGCACGCCTTGGCCGCAGTGCGCGCATTATTGCCGATGCACAGCTTGCTCATGACGCTCTGCATCAGCGTCTCCTGCAGAGCCTGCCGCGCCTGTGCGCCGGCGGCCGTAGGGCCGCGGGCACTGCCCGGGCCCGCCTGCTGACGCTTGCACCCCGGCAGCGCCTTGAGGCCTGCCGCGCCGAGGTCGGCTTTTTACGCGATGCCCTGTTGAGAAACAGCATCTTTGCGCTCGAGCGCAAACGCACGCGGGTGCAGGCCGGTGTGTCCGGCTTGGGCGCTTTGAACCCTGCCGCAGTGCTTGCGCGCGGCTTTTGTATTGCCCGCAGGACAGGCGGCGGCCCGGTGCGCGGGACATCTGATGTACTGCCCGGCGACCGATTGCATATTACACTGCATCAGGGCAGCCTTGACTGCCTGGTGGAAACCGTTCACGGGTAGTATCGTATCCAATACAACAGGATTGCACGATGGCAGAGAAAAAATTTGAGGCCGCGCTCAAAGAGCTTGAGCAGATTGTTGAACAGCTCGAAGGCAGCGATGTGGCCCTGGACGATGCGTTGAAGCTGTTTGAGAAGGGGATCAGGCTTTCGCAGTTCTGCGCGGCCAGGCTTGATGACGCCGAGCAGAAGGTTGAACTGCTGCTGAAAGATGCCGGCGGAACGCTGCGCCCGGCCGAATTTGAACAGACGGACGGGCCCGATGGCGATTGATATCGGGCGCTACCTCTCAGAGCGGGCAGAGATGGTTGAACGCGCCCTTGAGGCAATTGTGCCTGCGCTGGATTGCCGGCCCGCGCGGCTGCATGAGGCCATGCGCTACGCCCTGTTCGGCGGGGGCAAGCGCCTGCGTCCCGTTTTGGCCCTGGCCGCCGCTGAAGCCGTTGGTGCGGATTCGACATTGCTGATCAGGGAAGCCTGCGCGCTAGAACTGCTGCACACCTACACGCTCGTCCATGATGATCTGCCTGCCATGGACGATGATGATTACCGCCGCGGCCGGTTGTCAACCCATAAAGTATTCGGCGAGGCGGTTGCGATTCTTGCAGGGGATGCATTGCAGACGCTGGCCTTCGGCGTGCTGGCCTCGGGAGATCATCCGGCCGGAAAGAAGACTGAAGCCATCCGCCTGATTGCTGATGCCTGCGGCTCGCAGGGAGTTATCGGCGGACAGGTTGTCGATATCGAATCCGAGAACAGAAAAATTGACGCTGCCGAGCTTGACTACATTCACCGGCACAAAACCGGATGCCTGATGCGTGCTTCAGTGCTGCTGGGCGCGCTGCTCGGCGGCTGCAGCCCGGAGCAGTACCGGCGCCTGAGCGATTACGGCGAGGCCATCGGGCTGTGCTTTCAGATCAGCGACGATATTCTCGATGTGCTGGGCACAACCGCCGAAATCGGCAAGCCGGCCGGAAGCGATCAGGCGCGCGGCAAGGCCACCTATCCCAGCATGCACGGCATGGATGCGTCGCGCCGAAGACTGTCGCAGCTGTGCCGAGAGTCAATCGACGCTCTTGAGACTTTTGATGATAAGGCGGCCCCGTTGCGTGCCTTGGCTCTGCTTGTCGTCGAACGTAAAAAATAAATCACGGAAGGCCTGATGACAACACTTATTGATACGATAGGCTCCCCCCAGGACTTGCGAAAGTTGTCGCTTGAACAGCTTGAAGCGCTGGCTGAGGAGATTCGCCGCCATATTCTTGAAACGGTTGCGCGTACCGGCGGGCACCTGGCATCAAGCCTCGGCGCCGTTGAGCTCACCATTGCGCTGCACTATGTCTTCAATACCCCGCACGACCGGATTGTGTGGGATGTGGGGCATCAAAGCTATGCCCATAAGATTCTCACCGGCCGCGCCGAGGCGTTCACCACAATGCGGCAGCAGGGCGGTCTAAGCGGTTTTCCCAAACGGGAGGAAAGCACCTACGATACATTCAATGTGGGCCACAGCAGCACGTCGATTTCAGCTGCGCTGGGCATGGCCCAGGCCAGCTGTTTGAGCGCCCAGCCGCGCAAAGTGATTGCCGTGATCGGCGATGGATCGCTTATGGCCGGCATGGCGCTTGAGGGGCTTAATTATGCCGGCCATATCCAGAAGGACCTGATCGTTGTGCTCAATGATAACGAGATGTCGATTTCCCCCAATGTCGGCGCGCTTTCCTCCTCGCTGTCCCGGATCATATCGGGCCAGGCCTATAACAGGTTTCGCGACAATGCCCATCAGCTGCTGCATAAAATTCCCGGGATCGGAGATTCCGTCTCGCGCATCGCACGTCAGGGCGAAGATTTTATCAAGGGGCTGTTCGTTCCCGGGCTCATATTTGATGCATTCGGCTTCAATTACATCGGCCCTATCCTGGGGCACCGCTTTGACGTATTGGTTGAGAACCTGAGGAACATCAAAAAGTTAAACGGACCCATCCTGCTGCATGTTATTACCAAAAAAGGCAGGGGCTATGCGCCGGCGGAAAAAAATCCGACGTATTTCCACGGCGTCGGCCCGTTTGACCGTGACAGCGGTAAACCCGTTGGGGGAGCGGCCCCGGCTTCATACACAGCCGTGTTCGGCAGGACCCTGTTGCGCTTGGCTGAAACGGATGCGCGGGTTGTTGCCATCACCGCTGGCATGACAACCGGTACCGGCCTTGAAGAGTTTGAGAAAAAGTTCGCCGGGCGTTTTTTTGATGTCGGCATCGCCGAACAGCATGCGGTCACCTTTGCCGCCGGTCTTGCGGCAGAAGGTTTCCGGCCGGTCGTGGCGATCTACTCTACCTTTCTGCAGCGCTCCTATGATCAGGTTCTGCATGATGTGTGCATGCAGAACCTGCCGGTCATTTTCATGCTGGACCGGGCCGGTCTGGTGGGCGAGGACGGCCCGACCCATCACGGGCTTTTTGATATTGCCTATCTGCGCCCCCTTCCCAATATCACCTTTATGGCGCCCCGGGATGAAAACGAGCTGCAGCACATGCTCTATACCGCGTTGCAGCTCAACGGTCCGGTGGCGATTCGCTATCCGCGCGGATCGGGCTACGGCGTGCCGCTTGATCAGCATCTGCGCATGCTGCAGTGCGGCAGGGCCGAAGAGCTGCGGCAGGGCGGAGATGCCGCGATGTTTGCAATCGGCGCGACCGTCTATCCGGCGCTTGATGCCGCAAAGCGCCTGGAGGCTGACGGGATACGGTGCGCAGTTGTGAACAGCCGTTTTATCAAGCCGCTTGACGCACAGATGCTGCGTGCGTACGCCGACACTGCGCGCCTGCTGGTGACGGTTGAGGAAAGCATGCTGCAGTGCGGCTTCGGCTCCGCCGTGCTTGAGCATCTGCAGCAATCCGGCAGCGCGGTGCCGCTGCTGCGGCTGGGCGTTCCGGACACGCTGGTGGCCCACGGCACTCAAAAACAGCAGCGCGCACGCTGCGGCATCGACGGCGACGGTATTTACGCGGCCGTTCGCGCCGTGTTTGCAAAGATGCCCTGACAGTGGCCGCGCGCGGCAGACTCCCTCTTGCTGCAGTAATGGTCCAGCAGGGGCATGCCCCTGATCAGGCATCGGCCCGTGCGCTGGTCATGGCCGGCCAGGTCGTGGTTGATGACCATCTTGTCGACAAGCCGGGCACGCTGGTTGCGCCTGATGCGCGGGTGCGTCTTAAAAGCGCGCCGGGCCGCTACGTAAGCCGCGGCGGGGACAAGCTTGCCGGTGCGCTTGCAGTGTTTCAGATAGCTGTTCAGGGCAAAGCCGTCCTTGATGTGGGCGCCTCAACCGGCGGATTTACCGACTGCGTGCTGCAGCACGGCGCGTCTGTTGTCTTCTCTGTTGATGTCGGGTATGGCCAGCTGGCCTGGAAACTGCGCACTGACGCGCGTGTGGCCGTGCTCGAGCGCACCAATATTCGTGCGCTCAGGGCCCCTATGCTGCAGCCTGCACCGGACCTGGCTGTTATTGATGCCTCTTTTGCATCGCTGAAGGGTTTGCTGCCTGCTGTTGCGGCCCTGCTGCCCGCGCAGGCGTGCATCCTTGCCCTGGTGAAACCGCAGTTCGAAGTCGGTCATGCCGGGCTGGAGCGCGGCGGCATTGTGCGCAGCGAGAAACATTACCAGGAGGTTTTTGAGCGCCTGATCGGCAGCGTGCACCGCCTGGGCATGCAGGTGCGCGGCATAGCTGAATCGCCGATTACCGGCCAGAAGGGTAACCGGGAGTTCTTTATGTATCTGCGGCTGCCGTAGCCCGGCCCCCAGCGGGACGCCGCAGCGCCCGGATGCGATTCAGTACAGGAGGATGCGAGTAGGCCGTTATAACCTTGAGGCGATGCGGAGTCAGGTTGGAGAGGTTGTCGACACTGAGCTTCTGCAGCGCGCTGACCATTGCCTCCGGCATGCCGGTCGTATCGGCGGCGAAGCGGTCGGCCGCGTACTCATTGCGGCGCAAAAGCGCGTTGACGGCAATCGACAGCAGCGTGTCAAGGGGCGCGTACAGGAATCCGAAAAACACCAGGCTTGCGTAGACGGAGACGTGTTCCATTTTAAAGGCGGCAAAAAGGCGCGGGTTTCCAAGAAACACGGACAGGATAAAAAACATGCAGCCGCTGACAGCCCAGGACATGGCCAGATGTGTCAGTATGTGCCGTTTTTTGCAGTGGCCGACTTCGTGCGCGACGATTGCCAGCAGTTCCGGCAGGCTGTGCTTTTCAATCAGCGTGTCAAACAGCACCACGCGCCGAAACCGGCCGATGCCGCTGAAAAATGCGTTTGATTTTGATGATCGCCTGGAGCCGTCCATGGTGAACAGTCCCGTGATCGTTAAGCTCTGTGCCCGGGTATAGGCAGCGATTGTATCTTTGATCTCGCCCTCCGGCATGGGGATGAATGTATTGAAAAGCGGCATGATAATAACGGGTGCCGCATACATCATGCACAGTTGAACAATGCCCACTGCCGCCCAGCAGTACAGCCAGGCATGAGGGCCGGTCTGCTCAAAACACCACAGTACCAGCGCCAGCAGCGGCCCCCCCAGAAGAACGCTCAGCATGCAGATTTTCAGGGTATCGGCAATGAAGGTTGTAACGCTGGTCCTGTTGAAGCCGTGACGGGCCTCGATCACAAACGTTTCGAAGGCCGCAAACGGCAGGCCCAGCAGGCCCGATGCCGCCAGCAGCACCCCGATGTACAGGAGCCCTGTCAGGATGCTGCCGAGTTCCAGGCTGCGTACGGCGGTGTCGAGCGCATTGAAACCGCCCAGCAGTATACATGATATCGCCAGTACTGCAGCGGTCGCGTCGCGCAGCAGGGTAAGCCTGGTTGTTTCACCCAGGTATGTTTGCGCCTGCCTGTATTTTTCTGCATCATAGCAGTCTCTGAACTCTGCGGGGAGCCCGCTTTGTATGCTGGCGAGGTTGCACAGATCGGCGGTCAGGTGTATCAGAAAGCGAAGCAGGATGAATGTGATGACAGCGGCAAGAAA
>CAIRTM010000069.1 GCA_903881505.1 uncultured delta proteobacterium
CATGGATGATTTTATCGACAAACGACGCGCCGCTGATGCGGCCGCGCTCAGGCGCCCGGCCGCGTGACGCCGCCGGGCGCCTGAGCGCCTCGAGCAGGCAGTCAAAAACAAGCGTGCTCTTGCCCGATCCGGACACGCCGGTCACGCAGGCAAGCACCCCGAGCGGTATGCTGACGTCGATGCTTTTCAGGTTATTTTTTGAGGCCCCTTCAAGGAGAAGAAAACGTGGGGCTGTCCGGCGAAGCCCGGGCACCGGAATGGACTCGCGGCCTGACAGGTACCTGCCGGTCAGCGAATCGGCGCAGGCCTCGACTTCCCGGGGCGTTCCCGCGGCAACAAGGCGTCCGCCCTGCAGGCCCGCGCCGGGACCCAGATCCACGACGTAGTCGGCCGCCCGGATGCTCTCCTCATCATGCTCGACCACGAGTACGCTGTTGCCGATATCGCGCAGCTCTTTCAGAATATGCAGCAGGCGGGCTGAATCGCGCGCGTGCAGGCCCACGCTGGGCTCATCCAGCACATAGACGACTCCGGTCAGGCGGGTGCCGAGCTGGGCCGCGAGGCTGATGCGGTGCGCCTCACCGCCCGAGAGCGTTCCGGAAGCGCGGTCCAGCGTCAAGTATCCCAGGCCGAGGTACTCCAGAAATCCCAAGCGCTGGATGATTTCGCGCAGCAGCGGTTCGGCAATTGTGCGGCGGGCAGGCGTGTGCGCGACCCCCTCCAGAAAACCGAGCGCATCCCTGACGCTCAGCGCGCACACGCCTGCAATCGATCTGCCGCCCAGGCGGATGCTGAGGCTTTCCTTCTTCAATCGCTCCCCGTTGCATGCCGGGCAGGGCTGGCGGTTCATGAACCGGGCAATCTCATCGCGAACCTGCTCCGAAGCGCTCTCGTGGTAGCGCCTGTGCAGCATGGCCAGAATACCCTTGAACGGGCGCTGTGATGTATACAGACGGGTTTGGTCACGGAATTCGAAGGTGACCGCTTCAGTTCCGCTGCCGTTGAGCAGCACGGATTTGATGCGCTGCGGCAGCCTGTCAAAGGGCGTATCAAGCGAAAAGCCGTAGTGATCCGCAAGCCCCTTGCACAAATAGCGCACGTGCATGGAATCAGGATTTGGCCAGGGAGCGATAGCCCCCTGATTGATGGACAGGCCGCCGTCAGGAATGATCAGGGCCGGGTCAAGCTCGGCGCAGGTTCCAAGACCCGAACAGGTTTCGCAGGCCCCGTAGGGGCTGTTGAATGAAAACGAGCGCGGGCTGAGCTCGGGATAGCTCACGCCGCAGTCCGGGCAGGCCAGCTTTTCGCTGAACACTATTTCCTTACCGTCAACGACATCCACGATGACCAGACCGCCGCCCAGATTCGCGGCCGTCTGCAGGGAGTCGGCCAGGCGGCGCACGATCGCGTCCTTCACGACCAGCCGGTCGACGATGACCTCGATGGTGTGGGCCCTGTTCCTGTCAAGGCTGATGTCATCGGCCAGATCGGCCTGCCGCCCGTCGATACGCGCCCGGATAAAGCCGTCTGCGCGCAGCTGGCGCAGTTCTTTTTTGAACTCGCCCTTGCGGCCCCGTACGACCGGAGTGAGCACGATAATTTTCGCGCCCTCCCCGAGGCGCATCACCCGGTCGACCATCTCCTGAATGGTCTGCGAGCTGATCTCGCGGCCGCACTGCCAGCAGAACGGCGTTCCCGTGCGCGCGAACAGCACGCGCAAATAATCGTATATCTCCGTGATGGTCGCAACCGTTGAACGCGGGTTGCGCGCGAGCGTCTTCTGCTCGATCGCTATCGCCGGAGAGAGCCCCTCGAGCACATCAACGTCAGGCTTGGCCATCTGGTCAAGAAACTGGCGGGCATAGGCTGAGAGCGACTCCACATAGCGCCGCTGGCCTTCGGCGTAAATCGTATCGAATGCCAGCGAGGATTTGCCGGAACCGCTTCTGCCGGTGATGACGACCAGGCGGTTTTTGGGAATCGCAACCGAAATGTTTTTCAGGTTGTGAACGCGGGCACCCCGGATGATGATTTCGCGTGACTCGGACATGGGCCGATTATAATACAGGGCGCGCCGGTTGTGTACGTGTTTTTCCCGGCCGCAGGCCCGGCCGGCATGCACGCGGCACGGGATTTTCCTGGCCTGCCGAACGGCGCGGTCCTGCGAATAGGCAGTTGCCATTGCGCATATTCAATGCTATATAGGTGCAGCATGCGGAACCCGGCCGGACGGGTCCGGGCCGCCGCACCGTTTCCAAACGCACACACATTGCAAAGGGCCTCAGCATGAAAAAAGTCTATATCAGGTCAAACGGCTGCATCGACAACCTTCTCGACGGCAAATCCTACAAGCAGTATTTCGCCGAAAACGGCTGGGAAATAGTCCAGAGCCCGGCCGAGGCCGACCTGATCCTGGCCAACACCTGCGCCTTTGACAAGCAGCACGAGGACACATCCGTGGCCGATATCGAGGAGCTGAAAAAATTCAAGAACGCCCAGCTCGTCGTGACCGGGTGCCTGCCGAAAATAAACCAGCAGCGCCTGGACCAGGTATTCGACGGCATATCATTCGGCCCCAAGGAGCGTGAAAAAATAAAGGACATCATCGGCTCGGACCGGGAGGTCAAATGGAAGGACCAGCACACCATCGGCGATGATGATATCAGCGAGCTGCCGCACCGCAAGATGGTGCATCAGGTGGCCAAGCTCAAAAGCAGGGCCGGGCGCTTCGGGAAATATATCCTGCCCAATTTCGAGATCGGCGAGCTGACCGGCGACCAGGAGGCGTTCTTCCTCGTGCTCGGCGAGGGCTGCCTCGGCAACTGCGCCTACTGCGCGATCAAGAATGCCAAGGGCGGACTCGTCAGCAAGCCCATCCCGGAGGTCGTGGAGGAATTCAGGCAGGGCCTTGCCAAGGGCTTTAAACGCTTCATCCTCACGGCCGACGATACCGGCGCCTACGGCCAGGACATAAAGACCGACCTGCCCACACTGATCGAAAAACTGCTCGAGGTCGAGGGCGATTACCGTCTCAACATCTACCACCTCGAGCCCAACTGGCTGATCAAATACTTCGATTATTTCCTGAAGGTGTTCGACACAGACAAGATCGATGTGATCTTCTCGCCCATCCAGTCCGGCAGCAACCGCATCCTGAAGGCCATGCGCCGGCCCTACACGGTGGAGGATTACGTCGCCTGCATCAGGGCCCTGCGCGAAAAACTCCCCTCGCTGAAGATCTGGAATCAGTTCATCGTCGGTTTTCCCGGCGAGACCGACGAGGACCATGCCGACAGCATGAAGGTCCTGGACCAGGTCAGCTTTAACGTCGTGCAGGCCTTCGAGTATTCCGACCGGCCCGGTACCACGGCATCGAAGATGGAGAACAAAACACCGCCGGACGTGATGGCAAAACGCCTCAAGCAGATACGCCGGAAAATCCTGCTCAAGGTCAACCTGAAAAAACTGAAACCCATCGGCCGGGCAAGCTGAGCGGGCGCGATCAGGCCCGTGCAGTATCCGGAGCATCGCCATGGACGAACTCGAATTCGAAGATCAGCTGAGCGCCTTCTGGGAGGCCTGCGACGAATGGACGCAGCGCCGGCTGCAGGATGCAGGCGATCCGGCCGCCGGGCTTGAAGGCGTGGACGGCAGCGTCGAGGAGCATCTCAGCGGCATGATAGCGCAGGCGGTGCAGACCCATGGATTTTCGTTCTCTCCCTCGCTGTTTAACGACCTTCACCACCTGCTGCTCGAGCTTGAGCTCAAGGACCTGGGACTGGACAACGGCGCCGAGATCCACCGGTACAAGGATAACGCCCAGGTCGCGCTCTCGGTCATCGACGGCACGCTCGCGCCCGACAATGCCGCGCTGGTCATGATGCTCAACCGCTCGCATCATGAAAAAAAAGGCGGCCGCGACGATGCCGTCTGCACAGACTGCATCTGCGGCCGGAAATAGCCCCGGGCCGGCCGTGCGCTGCCGCACGATTCCTGCCGGATGCAGAACGACGCCCAGGCTGTCGCGACATAATGCCCCGCACACAGGCATGATTGCTGCGCGCCGGCAAGGCATCCCGGCCCGGGCGCCCGTATGCAGCCGAACCTTCATATGTACAGGAGGCACACGATGAAAAAACTTTGTACAATCCATGCGCTGCTCGCTGTGGCCGCGTTCCTGGCCGCTCCGGCCGAAGCCGACGACGCCCTGCGCGAACGGGCACTGAAGGTTTTCAAGCCTGTTCCCCGGGAGGCCCAGCTCGCCACCAACCCGCTGTCAAAGGACAAGGTCGAGCTTGGCAAGATGCTGTTCTTTGAGCCCCGCCTGTCAAAAAGCGCTTTGATCAGCTGCAACACCTGCCATAATCTCGGCCTGGGAGGAGCCGACTTCCAGGAGACCTCTACCGGGCATCGCTGGCAGCGCGGAGCGCGCAATGCCCCCACGGTGCTCAACTCGGTCTTTAATATCGCCCAGTTCTGGGACGGCCGCGCCGAAGACCTGCTGCAGCAGGCAAAAGGCCCGGTGCAGGCGGGCGTTGAAATGAACAATACCCCGGAGCAGGCGGTAAAAACGCTCACCAGCATGCCCGAATATGTCGCGCGCTTCAAGGCTGCCTTCCCGGGAGAAGAAGATCCGGTTACGTTCGACAACATGGCCCGGGCGATCGAGGCCTTCGAGGCGACCCTGCTCACGCCCGGCTCCCCGCTTGACAAATTTCTGCTTGGAGATACGGATGCGCTCAGCGCTCAGCAGCAGGAAGGGCTGCGCGTGTTCATAGACAAGGGCTGCGCGGCCTGCCACGGCGGCGTCAACATGGGAGGATCGGGATATTTCCCGTTCGGCGTGGTTGAGCGGCCGAAAGACGAAATCACCGCCGGCGACAAGGGGCGCTTCACGTTCACGGGCTCCGAATCCGACCGGTATGTGTTCAAGTCGCCCTCCCTGCGCAACATCGAGCTGACGACCCCCTACTTTCACTCCGGCAAGGTCTGGTGCCTGAAAGAGGCGATCACGATCATGGGCTCTGCCCAGCTGGGCATCAGCCTGAATGAAGCCGATGTTCTCAATATTGAAGCGCTTCTCAAGGCAACGACCGGCATACAGCCGCAGGTTGACTATCCGATTCTGCCGTCGCCGACAAAAACGACCCCGTTGCCGGTACTGAATTAAGGCACGGCCTGCCGGGGCTGTGCCGCGCACTGCCGGTGGACATAATGGACGCAGGGGACTGTGTGGACGCACTGCACCGGATGCAAAAAAAGGCGGCCACGGGGGGCCGCCCATACCTTGGAGCTTAAACTTTAAGCCGGTTTCTTACCCCTACCAGGGCCGGAAGATAATCCCCTTGTCCTGCAGATAGGCTTTCAGTATATCGACCGATTCCGCAACGTTTTCGTGCTGGCTGAGCTGCAGGTCATAGGCGATATCGGTCGTGACGTTTTCTCCGATCCACACGGTCTCTATCTTCTCGGGGCTGACCGTTGTTTTCATGATTTCCAGATCATCCTGGGTCAGCTCAACAGCGGTAAGCAGCAAAATGATGCCGGCGTCAAGCAGTATGTTTGCGACCTCTGAGAGCCGGCGCATGTGCTCCTCATGCTGATTGCCGTCGCGGCCCTTGATGTCGGCGTCGATTCCGTAGAGCACATTGCCGATCCCCAGGAAATAGACGACTTTGCCGTCTTCAAACAGGCGGTCCTCCAGCTGCTTGGCGATCGCCTTGCGGTCGACCTGCTTTTCGCCGGTGAGCACCAGCAGCGTTGATTTCTGGTTGTATTTCTCGGCGCGCTTTTCAGGGGAAATGATGCTTTTCTCCCACTTGTAATTGCGCAGCATCACGGTCTCGCGCAGCCAGGTCTGCCGGTCGTCCATGGCTTCGGCGATAATGCCGCCGCCGCGTATTTCGTAGTTGTCAACGATAACGAAACGGCCCGTTGCCCCGATATCAGCTGTGGGGTCGAACGCTATGGCGCGGTTGAGTTTAAACACGCATTCGGCCACATCGTGGCGCTCGATCTGGTTCTTGCTGGCGCTGTTAAGGTCCGATGCGTCAATAACGCGGCGCACCTCTTCGAGCCGCGCGGTCACGCGTGCGGTTCCCAGCTTGAACAGATAGTCCTTCCGCGGCACCAGCGCTTCGCGGCCCAGCCAGAACAGGTTCACCCGTATGCGCGACGATACCCGGGGCTTGGCCTCTCCGGCCTTTGTCGCCAGCTCGCCGCGGGTGACGTAAATCTGCTCTTCAAGTGTAAATCCGGCAGCTTCGCCGCAGGCGGCCTGCGTCTGCACGGGAGCGTTAAACCGTTCAATCGTCTTAACCCGGCTCTTTTTGCCCGACGGGTAGAACACCACCGCATCGCCGATGGCCAGGCTGCCGGTTTCGATGGTGCCGGCTACGATGCGGCGGTTGTCGCCGAAGCGGGTAAATTTGTATACGTCCTGAACCGGCATGCGGAAAGGCTTGTCGAGGGGCAGCGGCTCCTTCTCGAAGGCGTCCAGCATGTCAAGCACGGTGTTGCCCGCATACCACGGCATGTTCTCCGCCGAGAGGGAGGCGATGTTATCGCCCAGCATTGCGCTCACCGGGATGAAACAGGCCGGGGTAACGTCGATGTTCTTCAAAAACGCCGTGTACTCCCGCACAATCGCCTCGAACACATCCCGGCTGTAGGCCTTCAGGTCCATCTTGTTCACCAGCACCGCGATCTGGCGTATGCCGAGCATGGACATCATGTAGCCGTGCCGCCGCGAATTCTCGCGCACGCCCTCGTCGGCGTCGATCACCAGCAGCGCGGCCTCGGCCCGGGCGGCGCCCGTGACCATGTTCTTCAAAAACTCGATATGGCCCGGCGCGTCCAGGATAATGTAGTTGCGTTTGGCGGTCTTGAAAAACACCCGGGCCGTGTCGATGGTGATGCCCTGCGACTGCTCGTCTTTGAGCGCGTCGATCAGGAATGCATACTCGAACGGCTTGGAGTTGCGCCGGCAGTTCTCCTGCACCTGGGCGAGCTTGCCTTCGGGAAGCGAACCCGTATCGGCAAGCAGGCGGCCGATGACCGTGCTTTTGCCGTGGTCCACGTGGCCCGCTATCACGATGTTCATTTTCTGCTTTTCAAGCTTTTCAGTCATGTCAGATTGCCCTTCAGCCTGTATTCCGTATTGAAATGCCCATCCTTGACATCACCTGGCGTGTTACATAAAACTACCGGGCTACATGTAGCCGTCACGGCGCAATGTCTCAAGCCCCCCGCCGTCATCCTTGTCCTGCGCGCGCCCCGAGCGCTCGGCGATATTCTTCAAGCCGCCGCTTTTGAGCTCCTCTATGATCTCGGCCACATTGCGCGAAGGCGATTCGATCGGTGTGGTACAGGGATAGCAGCCCAGCGAACGGTAGCGTTTCCCGTCGCCCTGATTGTAATACAGCGACACGGTGGGAATGTTTTCGCGCTCGATGTATTCCCAGATGTTCAGTTCGGTCCAGTCCAGCAGCGGGTGTATGCGCAGATGCGTTCCGGGCGGAAAATCGGTCTTGAACTGGTTCCAGAACTCGGGCGGCTGGTCGCCGAGGTCCCACATGTTTTCGCGGTCGCGGGGCGAAAAGTAGCGCTCTTTTGAACGCGAGCCCTCTTCATCGGCGCGCACGCCCACGATCACTCCGGTATAGGGCTCGGTGTTCTTATACACGTCATAGGCCCCGGTCTTGTGGTTGAGCACGAAGCGCGGCCACTTGCCGCTGAGCGTATTTGCGAGCGCGGTGCTTTTCAGGTTGCGGCAGCAGGCGATCCGGTCGACCGCGCCGTCCGGGAACGTCTGCTTTTCGCGCAGGGCCTCCTCGTTCATGCCGTAGACCATCTCAAGGCCCCACTCGCGCGCCAGGCGGTCGCGGTAAGCGATCATCTCGGGTATTTTAAAGTTCGTATCAATGTGCACCAGCGGGAACGGCACATGCCCGTAGAAGGCCTTGCGCGCCAGCCACAGCAGAACCGTGCTGTCCTTGCCGATCGACCACAGCATGCACAAATTCTTGAAACCGGCGTAGGCCTCGCGCAGTATGTGTACGCTCAGGCTCTCCAGCTGCTCTAAATGATCCATATGCGCATCTCTTTCTCTGTAAGCGGCCTGTTTCGGAAGCCCCGGGGGCCGCACGGCATTCACGGCGGCCGGCGGGCCGAAAAGCCTTGAAGTTGTAGCGGATTTCGCCGCAAACGTCAAGGGTGCAATTGCGCGCGCCGAATGCACACGCGCGTTACGGCGCGCGTCCGTTCTTGACAGCGGCAGCCTCGAAGACCTATAATGCGTACTCCTTCAGCAAGGGGGGACCAGAGACTGCCACCGGCCAGTCGAAAACCGGGGTGCTGCGGCCGCGATGAACGCTCCTGATTTTCTCGAATTTAAAAATGTATCACGGCATTTCGGCAGCATCCGGGCGGTCGACCAGGTGTCGCTTTCCATCCGCAAGGGCGAATTTTTCTCCCTGCTCGGGCCCAGCGGCTGCGGCAAAACCACCCTGCTGCGCATCCTGGCCGGGTTCGAGCGTCCCGATACCGGCTGCGTCATCCTGAGCGGCCAGGACATCACGCAGCTGCCGCCCAACCGCCGCAAGGTCAACACCATTTTTCAAAGCTATGCACTGTTCCCGCATTTGACGGTGCGCGACAATATCGCTTTCGGACTGCGCATTGAAAAACGGCCTCAGCGCGAAATCGACCATGAAGTCGAACGCATGCTTGAGCTGATCCAGATGAAGGCCGAGGCCGGAAAATTTCCCGATACGATCAGCGGCGGCCAGAAACAGCGCGTGGCCATTGCACGGGCGCTGATCAAGAAGCCGCAGGTGCTGCTGCTGGACGAGCCCCTGGCGGCCCTTGACCTGAAGCTGCGCCAGCGTATGCTGATCGAGCTCGATCTTATCCACGACGAGGTCGGCATCACGTTTCTCTACGTGACCCACGACCAGGGCGAGGCCATGAGCCTGTCTGACCGCATCGCTGTCATGAACAGCGGCATCATCGAGCAGGTGGGCACGCCCGCCGAGATCTACGAGGCGCCCCGCAGCAGCTTCGTGGCCGCATTCATCGGCGATACGAATTTTTTCGAGGGCAGGGTCGCCGAACTGATCGGCAATGAGTACAGCCGGCTGGTTATCGACGGATTTCCCGATGTGACCGTGTTTAACGACAAGCAGCTTGCCGTCAACAACCTGATCTATCTCAGCGTGCGGCCCGAAAAATTTCATATTTCCCGCGAGCGCCAGGAAAAAAGCCCGCGGCATAACGTTGTGCCGGGCCGCGTTGAGGAGGTCATCTACCAGGGATCGCTGACCCGCTACTGGGTGCGCGTGCAGGAGTACCGTATCGCCGTAACGCAGCAGCACAGCCGCTTCCTGCTCGATGAAAAGCCCATAACCTGGGACGAAAACGTCTGGGTCTCCTGGCATGCCGACGACGGCTTTATGCTCGAGCGCTACAGCCAGTCGGATGAGCAGCTGGTAACCCTGCCAGAATAACCGCCATTGAAACAGCAGGCTTCAGCCCATGACACCAGCACGCGCGCGGCTCAATGAAATTCTGGTAACGCTGCCGTCGGCCGGATGGCTTGCCGTGCTGTTCGTTGTGCCCGCCCTGATAGTCGTGGCCATCTCCTTCAAGCCGACCGACCCGCTGGGCGGGGCCGGCGCCGGCTGGACGCTTGACACCCTGAAGAGCCTCGGCAACCCCAATTATCCCGCGATTCTGTGGCGCACGCTCTGGCTGAGCATCACAACGACCGCCCTGTGCATCCTGCTGGCGACTCCCGTCGGCTACTGCCTTGCGCGGCTCGAAAAAAAATGGCGCCAGATGGTGCTGCTGCTGGTGGTCGTGCCGTTCTGGACGAGCTTTCTGATCCGCATCTTCGCCTGGAAGATGCTGCTGCATCCCGAGGGCATCATCAAGCAGGCGCTGGCAGGGCTCGGCATCGTGTCCCCTGAAACGCCCCTGCTCTACAATCAGTGGGCCGTGCTGCTGGTCATGGTCTACACGTTTCTGCCCTTTGCCATTCTGCCGGTGTATGCCGCCGCGGAAAAATTCGACTTCCGCCTTATTGAAGCCGCGCGCGACCTGGGCGCGCGCCGGTTCCAGGCATTCTGCAGGGTTTTCCTGCCCGGCATCAGGCGCGGGCTTTTCACCGCCCTGCTGATCGTCTTCATACCGGCCCTGGGATCATACGTCATTCCCGATATCGTCGGCGGCCCCGGCGCCGAAATGCTCGGCAACAAAATCGCCCAGCGGGTGTTCGTCGACCGCAATCTGCCGCATGCCTGCGCCCTGTCCCTGCTGCTGATCCTGGCCGTGCTGCTGCCCCTTACAGCGGTGCTCGCGCTGCAGGGCGCTAGGGAAAAAGCCCGGCCCATTATCGAGGAGGGCGCATGAAGCGCAGCCTCGTTCCCTACTGTGTTACCGCTGCCATCCTGGTGTTCTTCTATCTGCCGATACTGGTGCTGGTGGTCAATTCATTCAACACCTCGCGCTTCGGCGGCTCGTGGGAGGGGTTCTCGCTTGTGTGGTACAGCCGCCTGCTGAACCACCGCGAAATCTGGCACGCGCTCACCAACAGCCTCGTGATCGCCGTGAGCTCTTCCATCGTGTCGGTACTGCTGGGCACAACGGCCGCCCTTGCCCTGCACCGCTACGCGACCCGGCTGCAGAAGGCGCACTACATGCTGATCTACACCCCGCTTATCATGCCCGAGATTCTCATGGGCATCAGCATGCTGCTTTTTTTCATCGCCGCGGGCATGCAGCTGGGCCTGTTCACGATTTTTCTGGCGCATGTCACCTTCTGCATCAGCTTTGTTGCCATGGTGGTGCTCGGTCGCCTGCAGGATTTTGATTTTTCCATCATCGAGGCGGCGCAGGACCTCGGCGCCAACTGGTGGCAGGCGACCTGGAAGGTGCTCGTGCCGCTGCTCATGCCGGGCCTGGTCGCAGGCGGCCTGCTGGCCTTCACGCTCTCGATCGACGATTTCGTCATCACGTTTTTCGTTGCCGGGCCCGGCTCAACGACCCTGCCTATCCGGATTTACAGCATGATCAAGCACGGCTCGCCGCCCCTGATCAATGCGCTTTCCACGATACTGCTGGCCGTAACCTTTGCAGCGGTATACATAAGCCAACACCTACTGGAGGACAAGACATGAAGCACATCACCCTGCTTATCGCGGGCCTTGCCGCCTGCCTCTTCGGCTGCAACCGGGAAACACCCGTTCTGCATATCTACACCTGGGCCGACTACATAAAGCCCGAACTGATCGAGCGCTTTGAGCGCGAAAACAGCTGCCGGGTGGTGATCGACACCTTCGACTCCAACGAAGTCATGTACGCCAAGCTGAAGGCCGGCGCCTCGGGCTATGACCTGGTGACCCCCAGCAGCTACATGGTCAAGGTCATGAACGATCAGGGCATGCTGCGCAAGCTTGACCACGGCCGGCTGCCGAACCTGAAAAATATCGATCCCGGCTATCTCAAGGTCGCCATAGATCCGGCAATGGAATACAGTGTGCCCTACATGCTCACCACCACGGTCATCGCCTACCTGAAAAGCAGGGTCCCCGATTTCGAACCCAGCTGGGCAATGTTCAGCCGGCCCGAGTACGGCGGCCGCATGACCATGCTCAGCGACATGCGCGAAACCATCGGAGCGGCCCTCAAATTCCTTGGCTACGGCATCAACTCAACCGACAGGGGTGAGCTTGAAAAAGCGCGCGACGTGGTCATCGGCTGGAAAAAAAACCTGGCCAAGTTCGAAAACGAACAGTACAAGACAGGGCTGGCCTCGCAGGAATTCTTCATCGTGCACGGCTACAGCGGCGATGTCATGGCCGTGCAGGAGGAAAACGACGATATCGCCTATGCCGTTCCGGTTGAGGGCACCTCAATTGCATGCGACGATTTCGTGATCCTCAAATCAGCCCGCCAGGTCGAACTCGCGCACCGGTTCATCAATTTCCTGCACGAGCCCGACGTGGCCGCCGAGAACACCGTGGCGGTCAACTACCTGTGCCCCAACCAGGCATGCTACAAGCTTCTGCCGCAGGAGATCCTGGACGACCCGACGGTCTTTCTGCCCGAGGAGATAAAGGCCAGATGCGAGGTCATCAACGACGTGGGCCCGGCGCAGGCGCTCTACACGGCCATGTGGGACCAGATCAAGGCGGCTCCGTGACAGAGCACACAGCCGTACACCGCATTCATGAAAAATTTTTCTGGACGGAGGCCTTTGTATGCCCCTTGTAATTGACGGCGAACTGTGCGCCCGCTGCGGATCCTGCATCGGCAACTGCCCCAACCGGGCCATCGTGCGGCAGTCTGACCGGGTCGTCATCACCGGCATGTGCTGCGACTGCGGCGTGTGCGTGCGCTACTGTTCAGTGGGCGCAATCGCCATGGGGCCGGTGAAGGCCGAGCGTGACAGCGCGAAACTGTGCTCGCAGCTGAAAGAAAAACTCCGCCTGACGCGGGGCATCGCTGCCATGAAATTCTGCGACAGCACGCCTGAGGATGCGGCGGTCGAAGAGGGACCGCAGTTCTGGTGCGCGATCTGCGGCGATATTTTCGACGGCCAGGGCTCTCCCCTGCTGTTCACCGCATCAGCGAGCATGTGCGGCGGATGCGCCAACATGGGGCTGGGTGCAAAACGCGTGACACGCGAGGAATTCGACGCGGCGCTCGAGGCCTCGGTCGTCGGCGAGGGCAACCTGTATGCAACGCGCGAGCCCATGACCAAAAACCGCGACGCTTTCCCGCAGTTCAGCCGCATTCACCGGGGCATGGTCATCGGCTCGCTCGAGCATATCAGCAGGCCCGACATGGTGCTGTTTCCGGCAACGCCCGAGCAGCTGACCATCGTTTCAACCGCATTCGCCTTCGAAACCGGCGAGATCGTCACGGGGTACGCGGGCAAGTCGACCTGCCTGATGACGATTCCGGCGATGCTCGAGGCCAACAGGCCCGTGTTCACCGCCGCCGACCACGGCGGGCGCATGTTCATGCGCCTGAAGGCCCAAGAGCTGCTCATCGGCTTTCCGTTCAGCCTGCTGCCGGGCCTGGCGGCGAATCTCGACAAAACCGTCTACGCGCACCACGCTGAGTAGCGGAAACAGCCCTGCGCCCAGGTATACACGCAATAAAAAAGGGCGCTGTCGCGCCCTTTCATTGTTCCTGCCCAAAAAAGTTATGCGTATCTTTATGATGTCCCCCTGTTCCCCTCCTTTGTTCATACCTGCCGGGCGTGTGTCCTACTGGACGTAGCCCAGCGACTTCAGCGCGTCACGGTCTTTGCCGCTCAGGGGTGCCGACGGCCGCGGCTGCGCTGCCGGAGGGGCGCCATCCGCGGGCCAGGGGGTGCGCGCGCGGGTAATGGCGTCGGCAGCGAACTGACGCATTGTCTTCAGCTCGTGCGCACGCGAGCCCACCAGGTCGCTCCGTCCGAGCGGATCGCTCCGGTAGTCATGCAGACCTGCCGGCGGCTGCGGACCGATCAGCTGCAGCGAGGGCCCCATGACGGAGCAGCGGCTCGGACGGGGTGATTCGCTCAGCACAAGCTCGGCCGTATGCATGAGCACCGTGCCCTCTTCGGAAAACAATTTTTTGCCCATCATGCTCGCGGGCGGCTCGATACCCGCCAGGGCCAGCAGGGTCGGGGCCACATCGATGCTCTCCGCGAACGAGTCGGTCTTCCCGCCCCTGGGCACGCCGGGACCGCCGAACACCAGCGGTATCATCAGCGACTGGCTGTAGAGATCGTCGTGTACAAACCAGCGCCCGTGCTCGCCCAGGTACTCGCCGTGATCGGCTGACACGACGATGATGGCGGAGCCAAGCGCGCCGGCTTTCTCCAGCAGGCCGGCAATATCCCTCAGCGCGTCGTCGGCCATCCTGATTTCGGCGTCGTAGCGGCTGATATAGAACTGGCGGTCCTGGCGCTCGCCGGCGATCTTCGTCCACTCAGGGGGCCTGGGCCCGGTGCCGGGGGCATCAAGCACGGCGTCCTGCGGCCCGAGCCCGTCATCGACGAACATGTCCGCGCAGCCCGGAAGCGGCGTGTAGGGGCCGTGAGGATCGTACAGATGCACCCACGCGAACCAGGGCTTGCCCGCCCCGCGCGCCTGCCACCAGCGCGTAAACGCCGCGGCAGTGTCCGGGGCCCGGCGTTCGACCTTCCATGTGCCGCCGAACAATTTGTCCTGCATGTCATCATCATAAAAATCAAAGCCGGCCGCGAGGCCTGAGCGCCTGAGCAGCGGATAGCCGCTCACGAAGGCGGCCGTTTCGTAGCCGGCCTGCCGCAGCACCTCCGAAATCATAACAGGCACGCGGCCCTGCACACCCGTTCGGTTGTGCAGGTTGTCGCGCGACCCGTGCCGTGACACAAGTGCCCCTGTCATAAAACAGAAGTGCGACGGCGTGGTCCAGGGCGTATTCGAAAAAGCCCGGGTAAATACGGTCCCCTGCGCGGCGATCCGGTCGATCGCCGGCGTGGTGGCCCGTTTGTAGCCGTAGCAGCCCACATGGTCAGCACGCAGCGTATCGATCGTGACCAGCAAAATATTGGGCTGCGCGGCGGCGGAAGGCTGGCCGGCCCGGGCCTGGATTCCACAGGTCATGACGCACAGCAGGCACATTGCAAAAACAGGGTAACATCTCAGAACTCCAGCCATGTTGTTCTCCTTGCAGACACTCTCTGTATTTCTCAAAACGTCGGCTCTTGACCGAAGCAGGATTCCAGCCGGCGCTTCCAGACCGCTACAGGCTTCCTGTTCTATGCCCCTTCAAAAAAACGGCCTGGACGAACAGCGAATAGTCCCCTGCGCGCCTGAGCTTACGTGCGGCGTTAGGGAAGGTCCTAAATACATATGCTGTGCCGACCCCATGGTATCGTGCATGCATTGTTGTGTGATGCTACAGGCTCAGCAGGCGCTGTGCGTTGCCGCCCAGAATCAATCCAATCTCGTCTTCCTTGAAAACAATGCCGCCCGGAGACTTTTGCGGAAGGTCGCGTATAAGGTTCACCCAGTCGGCATTCGACATGATTGAACGGAAGGACGGGCTGTCGGAACCGAAAAAAATACGCTCAGGCCCGGTAAAATCCAACAACTCGCGCAGCGCGCGGCAGAATCCGTTATAGTTCCGCTGGGCAAAAACCTGCCAGGCGGACAGGTCAGCCATAAAATTGAGCTTTATGCTCATGAGTGAGAGCATCTGCTGGTATCCGAACATGCCGCCGGCATGGGCGGCAATAATAGGAAGGTCCGGGAAATCAACCCCGAGGTCATCCAAATGCATCACTTGAGAATATTTGCTGTGCAGAGGCACCATCATTGATCCGGAATGAATAATCACCGGCAGCCTGTTGTGTTGGGCGATTTCAAGCAGCGGATAGACCTCCTTCTGGTTTGGATAAAACCCGGCGCAGGGGTGAAGTTTCAGCCCGCGCATGCCCCATTCGGTTACGCAGGTTTCAAAAAGATCGGCGGCCCCGGCGCGTCGCGGGTCAACGCCGGCAAAGGGAATCAGCCTTCCGGGATGCCTGCGGCCAAGTTCGGCATACAGGCGGTTGACCTCTTTGATAGGCACATCCGGGTCGCCGAGCGCCAGGCCGAAATCCACCGGAAAGATCACACTTGCATCGATGCCGGCCTCATCCATTTCCGCCAGCAGCATCGCCGCATCCGGGTCGCTGCTGCCCTCCAGCAGTGCGTCGCCGACTTCTTCGTTGGTCTGGTGAATGCCCTGTTTCGCGAACTCATGCGTGATAAAACGGGCCACGCCGTGGAAAAAAGAACGGGGCACCCATCCTGCGGCAAAAAGATGCGTATGCATGTCGATGATCATGGCGTATCGTTTCTCCTCAGGCGCGGGCGGGGAAAAGAGGAATCATTTCCCGTTCATGCCTTTCTACTGATTACAGGTCACCGGACCGGCCAAAACGCAATGCCGCACATTTCGATTTCAAGTCGTGCTACGTGCGCTTATCGCAAAAGCTGCTGTTTTTGTCAAATTAATCCGTGCGAACAGCACATAGCGCTGCTGTTTTCTTGCACCCCGGCCCGCGCATAGAAAAAGCCGGGGGCTCACATGAGCGCCCCGGCTTTGCGCATAATCCTTACTGACCAGTACTTACTGGCAGTTGTCAGGCGGCATGTCGAGAAAGCGGCTTTCCGTATAGATTTCGATCTTGGTGTCGCTTTTGGCGATGCTGCCGTTGATATAGGGGTAGGCGGCAGCGTCACAGTTGGCATAGGCCTCGATCATGGCCGTACCATAGCGCTTGACCTCGTTGTTCTTGGTTGAGTCCCAGCCGCCGAACGGCCACTTCAAACAGGCGATGGCGCAGGCCGACGTATAGTAGGACTCAAAGTCGCAGTGGTCGGCAGCTTTCACGTAAATGCCGTAGGAGGGGCCGGCCGTGTTCTGGAAAATGCCGGTGCCCGCGCCGAAGCTGTTGCAGATGTCGCTCACGCCGTAGAGCATGACAGAAGGAATCGCAATGCTCTGGGCAATCGTCTCGGAATAGCCGACATCCGTGGGAACCGGATCATAGAGCACCATGACCGCGCAGTCGAAATTGCCTTCGCCCTGGGCCACGTTCTTGTAGGTCGCGATTTCAGCCGTGTAGCCGCCGGCCGAGTGGCCGCCGAAAATCACCCTGCTGGGGTCGATCTTTCCGGTCAGGTAATTGCCCGCCGTGGCGCTTCTGAGCACGGCCCAGTTGGCGCAGTCGATCATGTCATTGGAGTCCTTGCCCGTATAGTCGGGGGAAATGCCGGTGCGCGAATCGGGCAGGATGACGTTAAAACCGCGGGTTGCCCAGTGCGTTCCGTAGTTGTTCAGGACGTCCTTGCTGCGGGAAAAGCCGTGGCGAAATACAATCAACGGGCGCATGCCTGCTGCGCTCGTTGTATAAACATAGGTGGAAATCGTTCCCCCGTCCCTGGCGGTTATGCTCTGGCTGTAGCGGGTGGAGGTGTATGGGCCGTTATTCTCAGGTGCTGCCCAGGCGGTAGCGCTCAGTAGCAGACATGCGCAGGCTGCGATTACCGTGAACTTCATACCCTTTGAAAATGTTTTCATCATCTCCCGTCTCCCTGTCTATGGTGGTTTATGTTCCTGCACAGACACTCAAACTGCGCATGGGCTTTGGCCTGCGGCGGCCCGATCCCATGTTGCTGCAAGCCCGGCAATCCTGCATCTGTGCTCATGAACTTTGCAGTCTTAACTGTTACCGGCAGTAATACTTTACAGGTTTAACGGTCAAACTATCACGATTTTTTCACTGCACCAAGACCTGAAAAAAGCCTGCCCAATACCGGTCAAAAACAGGTAATTATTGAAAGGGTTGCGCTATCGTACCCGGCAGGCAGGGCAAAGGCGGTCTGCACGCCGGCTTTCCGACATTTAAAAGCAAAATTTATTAATTTGTTAGATAAAACCGGCTACCAGACAGGAAGGCATTGCTCAGCCGAAGCGCTCACGGAATTCAGGCGGGGCACACTGATCGAGGATTTCCAGGATCAGTCCGCGGCCCATGCGCGTTGCGCGCCAGCCGTCAGCTGCCAGGCTCCATAGTCCCGATGCGGCGTCCCTGCTGGCGCGAAATTGCGGAGCATCGCCAGGCATTGTTCATAGTGTGGAACTGCCTTAGCCCCCGTCAAAGGGTACCAGGATGGTCACCTCGTCGGCATCTCTCAGAGGTGTCTGCATGTCGGCAGTCGAGCGGTATGACCTGCCGTTGACAAGGATCAGGAACGGCACTATTTCACCCGTGATCTGGTCCCGGACCTGGCGGTCGAACCGGGGGTAGGTGCTCGATAACTTCCTGAAAAGTCCTGAAAGGGTCGATCCGTCCTCAAGCGGCAGGCAAACGCTTGTCGAGCCTATAACGTCGCGGATGTTTGCAAACGTATGTAATGTTATGTTCATGCGTACGCTCTGCCGTTCTGCGCTGTCCCTGATTCTGAGTATAGGTCCGCGGCGCCTGAATGTCAATAAAGGCCCGGAACGCGAATGCGCCGCACGTGCAGCGCATGATCCCGCCCCCATTGCGCTAAAAAACATCCGGGCTCCGCCCTTCCCGGCAGTGCGTCTTCGGCTCAAGGCAGCAGTCCGCGCAGCCCGCTGTCATCAATATACTCTGGCAAAACACGCCTGTTTATGGTATATATACCATCTTTTTGAAGGCCGCAGGCCAGCTCGTTCTCCTGTACGGCCCTCGAGCACGACAACATCCGTTCAGGAGGAACACCCGTTGAACTTCCAGCAGCTTATCCTGGCCCTGCAGAATTACTGGGCTGCAAAGAACTGCGTCATCCAGCAGCCCTATGACATGGAGGTGGGCGCAGGCACGTTTCACCAGTCCACCTTCCTGCGCTGCCTGGGACCCGAGCCGTGGAACGCGGCCTACGTGCAGCCCTCGCGCAGGCCCAAGGACGGCCGCTACGGCGAGAACCCCAACCGGCTGCAGCACTACTACCAGTTCCAGGTTATCCTGAAGCCCTCTCCCATGGACATTCAGAATCTCTACCTTGACAGCCTGCGCGCTATCGGCATCGATCCGCTTGCGCATGACATCCGCTTTGTTGAGGACGACTGGGAATCGCCCACGCTCGGGGCCTGGGGACTGGGCTGGGAAGTGTGGCTGGACGGCATGGAGATCACCCAGTTCACCTACTTTCAGCAGGCAGGCGGCATCGACCTTAAGCCCGTAACCGGTGAGATAACGTACGGCATCGAGCGCATCGCCATGTACCTGCAGCAGAAAAACAGTGTCTATGACATCGAGTGGGCGCCCGGCGTGACCTACGGCGACGTGTTCCACCAGAACGAGGTCGACTACTCGAAGTACAATTTCGAGACATCGAACACCGCGATGCTGTTCAGCCTGTTCAACATGTACGAGCAGGAATTCAATGACACCATTGCAAAAGGCCTTGTCATGCCGGC
This sequence comes from uncultured delta proteobacterium, assembly GCA_903881505.1. Lineage (GTDB taxonomy): Bacteria > Desulfobacterota > WTBG01 > CAIYCZ01 > CAIRTM01 > CAIRTM01. Next base: position 18,979 of record CAIRTM010000069.1, read on the forward strand.
CTATGACTACTGCCTGAAATGCTCGCATGTGTTCAACCTGCTCGACGCCCGGGGCGCCATCAGCGTGACCGAGCGTACCGGATACATCGCGCGCGTGCGCAACCTGGCGCGCTCAGCGGCCGAGGCCTACGTGGCCCAGCGCGAAGCCCTGGGATTTCCGATGCTGAAAAAGACGTAGGGGCACGGCATGCCGTGCCCCTACGAAGAATACCTTACCTAAAGGATAGCTTTAATGAACGACGAACTTCTGCTCGAAATCGGCACCGAAGAAATACCCGCGGCATTCATGCCCGACGCGCTTTCCGCGCTGAAATCGCTGATGGAAAAAGAGCTCTCGGCCTGCCGCATCGGCTCTGGCGCGATAGAGACCTTCGGCACGCCGCGACGCCTGACGCTGACGGCCGCAGGCGTGGCTGCCGCGCAGACCGACCTCACCGTTGAAAAAATGGGCCCCGCAAAATCAATCGCCTTTGACGCCGGGGGCAACCCTACGAAAGCGGCCCTCGGCTTCGCCAAGGGACAGGGCATCGACATCAGCCAGGTCACAATCGTTGCCACGGACAAGGGCGAGTACATCTGCGCAAAAAAACATGAAAAGGGCGCGCAGACCGCAACCCTGCTCCCCGAGATCTGCTCACGCGTCATCGCTCAGCTGCCCTTTCCCAAGTCCATGCGCTGGAAGGATCTGGACATCCGCTTCGCCCGGCCCATTCACTGGATCGTGGCGCTCTACGGCGGCAAAGTCGTGCCTTTCACCTGCGGCAATATCAGCTCGGGCGACAGTACGTGCGGCCATCGCTTCATGGCGCCGGAGACCGTAAAGGTACGCGGCATCTCTTCCTACCGCGCGGCCATGGAAAAAGCGCATGTGGTCATTGACCAGAAACAGCGCAGGGAACTGATTACCGCGAAACTGAACGAACTTGCCAGGAAGGCCGGCGGCGAGGCCGATGCCGATGAAAAGCTCCTGCAGGAAGTTATGTTTCTCATTGAGGCGCCGTACCCCGTGCTGTGCAGCTTTGAGAAAGAATTCCTCGAGCTGCCCAAGGAGGTGCTTGTCACCACCATGAAAAAGCACCAGAAGTACTTCCCCGTGCTTGACAAACAGGGCAGGCCGCTCAACCATTTTATCGCCGTAAACAACACCGCGGTAAAAGACCCGGCCGTTGTCATCAACGGTCATGAGCGCGTGCTGCGCGCGCGCCTGTCGGATGCCCGTTTTTTCTATGCCGAGGACCAGAAGAAATCCCTGCCTGCCATGACCGAGTCACTTAAAAATGTGCTCTACCAGAAGCAGCTCGGCACCTCGTATGAAAAAATGGAGCGCTTCCGGGCCCTTGCCGCGCGCATTGCGGAAGCCGTCAATCCGTCCATCAGGGACACCGCCGACCGTGCCGCCTACCTGTGCAAGGCCGACCTCGTGAGCGAAATGGTGGGCGAATTCCCCGAGCTGCAGGGCATCATGGGCCGCGAGTACGCCCGGCTTGCCGGCGAGCCCGAATCTGTATGCCAGGCCGTCTTTGAGCACTACCTGCCGCGTTTTGCCGGCGACGAACTCCCCGCGAGCGATGCCGGGGCGGTGGTCAGCATGGCCGACAAGCTCGACACGATCACGGGCTGCTTCTCCATCGGCATGGTCCCAAGCGGCACCGCCGACCCCTACGCGCTGCGCAGGCAGTGCCTGGGCATCATCAACATTATCCTCGCCGGAAAATACAATCTGTCGCTTGCCGGCCTGGTCGCGGCATCCGCCGGCCTGCTTGCCGGCAAGTCCACACGGCCGCAGGAGGAAACGGTCAAGGGCGTACTCGACTTTTTCTCCGGCAGGCTTTCAAACCAGCTCACGGGCCAGGGCATACCCTATGATGTGGTGGACGCGGTGCTCTCGCTGGGAATCGACAACATCACCGACACCTGCAACCGCATCGAGGCCCTGCAGCAGATGAAGAAGGACCCCGATTTCGAGGCCCTTTCCATTGCATTCAAGCGGGTGGTCAACATCCTGAAATCCGGCCGTCCGGATACGGGTGTCGACACGGCCGCCTTCGAGCATGAAGCCGAGCGCAGCCTGCATCAACAATATCTCGAAATCCGCGACCGGGTCCGTGAGCTCATGGCGCAGCGCACGTATCTGGACGCTCTGCGTCTCATTGCAGCGATCCGCGAAACCGTCGACGGTTTCTTCGATAATGTCATGGTTATGGCCGAAGACGCAAAGCTGCGGGCGAACCGGCTCGCCCTTCTCGGCGACGTCGCCTCGATGTTCACGAGCTTTGCCGACTTTTCAAAACTGTCCGCGGAGTGACCCGCACCAAGAACAACAACCAGGGAGGACGCTATGGCTAAGAAGTACGTTTACTATTTCGGTTCCGGCAAGGCTGAAGGCAAGGCCCAGATGAAGGAGCTGCTCGGCGGCAAAGGGGCCAACCTTGCCGAGATGTGCCTGATCGGGCTGCCCGTGCCCGCGGGCTTCACCGTCACCACCGAGTGCTGCGTGGACTATTTCAAGGCCGGCGGGAAATACCCCGCAAGCCTCACAGGCGAAGTAAAAGCCGCGCTGAAAAAAGTCGAAAAGGACATGGGCATGGTGTTCGGCGACCCGAAAAACCCGCTGCTCATCTCCTGCCGCTCAGGGGCCCGCTCCTCCATGCCAGGCATGATGGAAACGGTCCTGAACGTCGGCCTGTCCTCGAAAACCATCCCCGGCATGATCAAAAAAACCGGCAACGAGCGCTTCGTCTACGACGCCTACCGCCGCCTGATCATGATGTATGCCGACGTTGTCATGGAAAAGGCCGAGGGCATCGAGCCCGAAGAGGGCATGGGCATCCGCAAGCAGCTGGATGAGATGCTCGGCGATTATAAAAAGAAAAAGGGCTGCAAGCTTGACACCGATCTGAGCGCCGAGGATCTCAAAAAGCTCGTCGAAGCTTTCAAGAAAAAAGTCAAGCAGGTGCTCAAGAAGGACTTTCCCGATGATCCCTGGAAGCAGCTCTGGGGCGGCATCGGCGCGGTGTTTAAAAGCTGGAACGGCAAGAGAGCCATCTCCTACCGCCGCATCGAAAACATTCCCGACGACTGGGGCACGGCCGTAAACGTGCAGGCCATGGTGTTCGGCAACATGGGCGACTCATCGGCCACGGGCGTTGCATTCACGCGCAACCCGGCAACCGGCGAAAACAAATTCTACGGCGAGTGGCTCGTGAACGCCCAGGGCGAGGACGTGGTCGCGGGCATCCGCACCCCCAACCCCCTGAACGATGCAACCAAAAACGAGCAGAACAAGCACCTTCCCTCCCTGCAGCAGGCCATGGCATCGAATTACAAGAAACTGCTGGGCATCCGGGCACGGCTTGAAAAGCACTACAAAGACATGCAGGACATAGAATTTACCATCCAGGAAGGCAGGCTCTACATGCTGCAGTGCCGCAACGGCAAGCGCACCGGCACCGCGGCCCTGAACATGGCCATGGACATGCTGGCCGAAAAGCTCATCGACGAGAAAACCGTCATCAGCCGCGTTGAGCCCGCGCATCTTGACCAGCTGCTGCATCCCTTTGTCGATCCGGCTGCCGAGAAAAAGGCAAAGGTCATTACCCGGGGCCTGCCCGCGGGTCCGGGCGGCGCAACCGGCATCATCGTGTTCACGTCCGAAGAGGCGGTCAGGCTCAACAAACACGGCAGAAAGGTCATCCTCGTGCGCGAGGAGACCAACCCCGAAGATATCGAGGGCATGCGCGCGGCCCAGGGCGTCCTGACGGCCCGCGGCGGCATGACCAGCCACGCGGCGCTTGTGGCCCGCGGCTGGGGCAAATGCTGCATCGTCGGCGCCGGGGAAATCCATGTGACGCTTTCGGCAAAGAAAATGACCGTCAGGGGAGCGACCTTCAAGGAAGGCGACTGGGTCACACTGAACGGCACGCAGGGCGTTGTTTATCAGGGACAGCTGCCCATGATCGACGCATCTGAAAATCCGCGCTTCAAAAAATTCATGCAGATTGTCGACAAGTACCGCGTCCTGGGCGTGCGCACCAATGCCGACACGCCTGCCGATGCCAAAATCGCGCGCGCCTTCGGCGCCGAGGGCATCGGCCTGTTCCGCACCGAGCACATGTTCTACGGCACGGGCGCGGAAAAGCCCCTGTTCGTGCTGCGCAAGATGATCCTGTCCTCAACCGCGGCAGAACGCGCCAAGGCGGTCAACGAGCTGTTCGCGTTCGTGAAGCGCGACATAAAAAACACCCTGGCGGCCATGGAAGGCCTGCCGGTGACCATTCGCCTGCTCGACCCGCCCCTGCACGAGTTTGTGCCCCAGGGCAAGGACAAGCAGGCCGAAATCGCCAAGGCCCTCAAGATCACCGTCGACGAGGTCAAGAAGCGCGGCGAGGCCCTGCATGAGTCCAACCCGATGATGGGACACCGCGGCGTGCGCCTGGGCGTCACCTTCCCGGAAATTACGGCCATGCAGGCCCGCGCGATTTTTGAAGCCGCTGCCGAGCTCAACAAGGCGGGGAAAAAATGCAAGCCTGAAATCATGGTTCCCGTCACCTGCGACGCAAGCGAAATCAAAAACCAGAAAGCCATCATCGCCGCTGAATACGCGGCTGTGTGTAAAAAGACGGGCGTCAGGCAGATTCCGCACATGGTCGGCACCATGATCGAGATCCCGCGCGCAGCCCTGATGGCCGACCGGCTGGCGGTCGAGGCCGAGTTTTTCTCCTTCGGAACCAACGACCTCACGCAGATGAGCTTCGGGTTCAGCCGCGACGATATCGGCGGGTTCCTGCCCGATTATCTGGACAAGAAGCTGCTTGCAGCCGACCCGTTCCAGACCATCGACCAGGACGGCGTGGGCCAGCTCATCCAGATGGCCGTCCAGAAGGGCCGTTCAACCAGAAAGGGCCTGAAAGTCGGCATCTGCGGCGAGCAGGGCGGCGAGCCCGCCTCGGTCGCCTTCTGCAACAAGACGGGCCTGAACTATGTCAGCTGCTCGCCGTTCCGCGTGCCGATCGCGCGCTTAGCTGCTGCCCAGGCCGCGATCAAGGCCGGCGCCGCAAAAGCGAAGAAGAAAAAGTAAACCGAGATCAATTATCACAGCTTAAACACAGCGCCCCTGGCGGACATGCTCCGTCAGGGGCGCTTCCTTTCTGCGGAATCAGGCTGTGATCCGCATGCCGCGGGGGACGGCAGCCTGATTGGAAGTCACGCCTTTACTTCTTAGCCCCTGTGCAGGCCTTGATTTCAGGCAGAAATTTCAGTGCGTCTTCAACAATTTTTTCCTTTGTGCGCGGCACCTTCTTGCCGTCGACAAGATCGGCCGCCTGTACCTGGAAATATCCGGCAACCCTGCCTTTTGATGCCGCTACAAGATCTTTGTGCTTCTGCTGGTATTTTTCCTCGATAAAAGAGTCGGACGTTATAAAGATAATCACGTCCTTTCCCGCAAAACTGTTGCGCTCGATGAACGTGCGCATGGCAAGGCCGAACTGTGCCGCCCAGATCGGCGTGCTGATGATGAGGCGGTCATAGGGGGCGAAATCTACAGAGGCTGGCTCAATATCGGTCTGCATGCCCATAAAAATTTTCAGCATGCCTGTTGCCGCCCCAAACCCCTGCCTGCTGTTCAGGTCCTTGATCTCCCGAATGTCAGCACCTGTCTCCTTTTGAAGGGCCTCACATGCTGCCCTGGTATTGCCGGTCTTGGAATAATAAAGAATCAGCGTCTTTCCCGGAGCCGGCTGCCCACCGGCAATACACAAACCGCCGGACACGGCAAAACATACTGCGATAATGACTGCGACCGCTGTTTTAACTATTGCTTTCATTCCATAGCCTCCTGCAAAAAATTCATTACTGTTTCAGTACTGTTTCTATTTCACTGGCGAGTTTGACCGCGTCCTGCGCGATCAGTTCCCGGGAGCGCACCGTTTTTTCACCGTTTATTTTTTCCGTGGCCGCCACCTGAAAATAGCCGGCGACCCGGCCGCCGGATTGCACCACCATCTTCTCCGTCCTGCTCTGTGAACCCTTGTTTTCAAAGACATTGGTCGTCGTGAACATAATAACCTTCCTGCCGTCAAATCTGTGCTTTGCAATAAACGTGCGGATTGACGCGGCGGGCCTGCCCGCCCAGACAGGCGAGCCGATGACCACGGCACCGTACGGGGCAAGGTCGATATGGTCCGGGTCGATTTCGGTATGCGTATTGAACATGGAGCCAAGCGCAGCGGTGAAAAAACCCCAGCCTCCCGCCCTGCTTTTCAAATCCCTGATCTCAAGGATATCGCAGCCGAGTTCCTTCTGCAGGGCCTCGCATGCAGTTTTCGTGTTGCCGGTTCTGGAATAATAAACAATCAGTGTTTTCACAGCCGTATCCTCCAGGGCGCAGGCAGGCTGCACATACAGTGCTCCGATACAAACCATGATAAAAACCGGGGCAACCACGCACCGCCACATTATAGACGCCGCTTTTCGCTTGTTCATATACAGTCTCCTGTTCCAGAGTCACCAGCTGTTATGCTGCTCTGTGTTTTTTGGCACGCATGAGCTTCAGGACAAACTGGCCAAAGTTAATAAGGTAGACCGTGTTGGCGACAATCATCAGAACAACAGTGCCCTGCCGGCTCCAGCCGAACCAGAAAGCGGCAAGGCAGACGTGGAAGGCAATGAGCGCCGCCAGGTTGCCCACGTCCTCCCAGAAAAATTCACGGCACATAAAATAGTGCCCGTAGATTTCCTTCTCCCAGAGCATGCCGATAACGGTATTGAGCCAGAGCAGGACGATATTGAGCCAGCACGTGATCAGCGCGCCCGTATAGCCTGCGCCCGCGGCCAGAAAATACACGGCACAGCAATAGCTTGCAATGATGACCATAAGCTGCAGCATGCTGGCTGCCATCATTGCCCCGGTCAGAGGTGTTGCGTTGCGCCGGGCCATCTGTTCGGGAGTATACATGCTGGTGCCTCTTTTCTGAGTGGCTATGCCGGAATTTCGTAGTCTTCCAGAATTTTATAAACGTGCCGGGGTACCAGCGTACCGAGAAGACCGGGATAATTGAACTTCACATAGTGGTAATTGCGCACCAGGTGCATATCAACGGCATAGCCTGCAAACTCAAGCCCCTTGGGTCCGGTTTCATACAGCATGTCAGCAATTTCCCGGCCTTCCTTCAGGGACACATCCCTGCCCGGCTTCACCGGCGCAGCATCACGATTTGCAAGGCGCGGGATGATCTTGTTCGCGTACATGAGAATGCCGGGACGGCGGTCACCGCTGCTGAACTCAGCCGACGTTTCCAGTTCGTCCGCTATCAGGTCGCGCAGCACCCGGCCTTTTTCCGTTCTGAGGGTAACCCACTGGGGCATTTTCTCCCGGTCAAGCGGCGCGCCGATATAGCCCACGGTGATATCGGCAAGGCTGTTCATGTAGTCAAAGCAGGCCATGCAGCTCTCGGCAAACACATTGGTTCCGAACAGCTCGCGGGGAAAACTGAAAAACGGGACCTTTTCAATCGATCCGTCCGCATGGGTGATGTGGCAGGTATAATCCTGCATGTACTCAACATGGCGGGCGGTCCTGTGGGATTTACTCACCCTGCGAAGCATCCACCGGAAACGCCGCGGGTTGGCGTTGTCCGTGCAGGGGATACCGATGGTGTATATTTCCATATCGCGCAGATATGGATATGCTTCCTGAAAATTACGCAGGTTGTGAATCTGGCAGGGAGTACCGATCACGAGCAGCTTTTGTATGCCCTCCCTGCAGGCATCCTGAAGAGAGACAAGCGTCGGGGAAAGCACCGGCTTGCTGCCGCCGCCTGCCAGAATATCCTCTGATGACCGGGCAAGCACCGGCCGCGGGAAGAAGAAATCCTCTCGGCTGCGGTGCAGCGTGACGACGGCTTCTACCAGGCCGGACTCAAAGGCCTTCTGGGCCATGCGGGTGATGATGCCGGTAAACTGGGTGCGGGGAAGCGGCTTTTTAAGCCGGCCCACAAAGCGCTCACGGCTGATGCCGAAGCGTAATTCTTCGGTGTCGTCCAGAGAGCGCTCGCGCCCGAACAGGTCGCGCTCCCTGGCGCCCAGCCATCCCGTATTGAAGACGCACGACCGCATGCTTTCCTTCGCGGGCCATGCATCCGCCATGCACAGGCCGCACAGGCTGCAGAGCTTTTGTCTGAATTGCTCATACTGCATGAACATCTCTTCGCAGATGATATTCCTGGGCCGTTGTGACACTCAACACCAGCCGGGAAAATACTACCGGACGGGTGTCTTTTTAAGGAAATCAGCAACCTCGGTGTCGAAGACCTCCTGCGTTTTGCCGGCCTGGAATCCGTACACGCCTTTTGCTATGAGGCCGCTTTCAGCAACGAGTTCTTCAATGCCTTTCTTCGTAAAGCCCGCCAGGGGGCCGCCGGACGTGGTAAAAACATACACCTCCGATCCGTCGGGTATGACCTCCTCGATGAAAAACCTTCCCGGAGCGCTCAGCTGCATGAGATAGACGGGTGCAACGACAATGATGGGGCTGTAGTCCTGTAATTTCTTCTCGAACGGCTTCTGCCTGTCATCGCCCCAGAACCACTGCTCGCCGATAATGGTAAAAATTCCCCGGCCCTTCTCCGACGGTATCTCGGCGACTTCAGCGTCAAGGTGTTTGCCCAACGCTTTTGCCACCATGCGTGCATTGCCCGTGCGGGAATAGTAGGCCACCAGAGGCTTTTTTGCGCCGGGCGCGGACTGGTCATCGCTGCCGGCAGCACTGGCGCTGCCGGCACCCGTCACAAGCACCATGAGAGCAAACATCACAACTGCGTTACTACATGTTTTCTTCAGCATGTCGTTTCCTTCCTTTCTGCAACGGGGCTAGAACATCCCCTTTTTTTTCTTCTCCTCCACGAGAATCAGCTGCGGCCACTGCTCGCCGCGCAGGACCGTGGCCAGGGCGTCGAAAATTCCTTGCGAGATATGGGGACGATAACGGTTCCCCACGGGGCATCCGGCGCTGACGACCCGGGTCGGTCCGCTCCTGAGTTCGAGCCGGAAGGGCTTGTCAAAATCAGGATAGGGCACCTGGCCCTTATATGCAAAATGCAGGGGCTCGAGCGACTCGGTCGGATGCGCGAAAATCGTATCAGTGTTCTCGCTGAGGAAATCGACAAGGATGAACACCACATGGTCGTAGCGGTCCTCGAGCGCCATCTCAAGCGCCTCGAATGTTGCAAGGCGCTTCTGGCCGGGATCCATGTCTCCGCCGGCGAAATCGGTGTCCGCGAAAATCACGTGCGTGTTCGTTCCGGCGAGTGCAGCTTCTATCTCTTTCTTAAGGTTGCTGTAATAGACAACGGCAAGTTCGGGATACGGGTCGCCGGGGATTTCGGGAAAGCCGTGGCGCGTCAGGATGACCAGCTTCCGGTCCTTGACGGGCAGCGGCAGGATCTCGTCTTCAGCCATCTTCACGCATGCCTTCCGGTAGGAGGCATACGCTCCCGGGAACGGCGCGTATACTATTTTTGCCCGCTCGGCAACCGCGTCCCGTATCTCCTTAAACAGGGCGTTGAACTCCTCAAGCGAGGAATAGACGTGAAAAAGGTCGATGGCCACGATGGTTTCAGCCCCGGCGTGCACCAGTTCGTCAACGGCCTCCTCGATCGTTTCCGGGTACATGGACAGTGCCCAGCGCATGGGAACGCCGGGAAACTCTTTTGCCAGCATCTGCTCGATATCCCGGAAAATCGCCCTGTGCTGGTGCATGTAGGGAATCTTGTTGCCCGGCATAATGCCGTAGTATGTTTTCAGGATTTTTATGGAGACTTTTTCAACGATATCGATGTAGCCGTTTTTATGTTCCTTCCACAGGAAATGTCCCGGCGAGTCTTCATCACGGGGGGCAACCCATTCGTAATCCAGGCTCACATACTCCTTGCCCTCTTCATTTTTATCATTGCCGAAACAGTCTATCAGCCGCTTCGGGCCAAATTCCTCCCTGGCCAGGGGGTTGTCGGGGTCAAGCAGCACCGTGCCCTTGTCGGCCATGATGACGGGCTTTGCGATCGGCGGGAAGGCCGCATTGAATATCTGCGTCATGTAGCGGTTGAAAAAATCAAAATCATAGTGCTCGGGCTGCCCGAGCGCCACAAGCAGCACGCCCGGTTTCCCCTGCACGGTTGTGTCCTGCATAAGGAAACGCCGGTACTGCATATCGTCCTGCTTCCGTGAAAAAGCAGCGCCGAGCCCCATCAGGACAATCAACGAGCCTGTGATAACCCAGAACTTTTTCATGCCATGCCCCCCTTTCCCGAAGAGAGGATTGTGCGCATGTCTTCGCCGATGTCGGGCAGGTCGAGCGCATACAGCCTTTCGGGAAGCGGGATGCCCGTGGCAATGTCCCAGCCCCGCAGGCGATAGTATTCATCCTTCATCGTTTCAAGCATGTCCCGTGTTATGACCATGCCCTTTGAGGGCCCGTCGGGTATGGGTTCGGAAAGAAACCGGTACGGCAGCGTGTCATCCGCGCGCCGCAGCCCTTCGCGCACGGCAAAGGCGCGGATCACATTCCAGATGCGCTCGGCGGTCACCCTGGCCTGCTCAAGGGTGAGGTCCATGCCGGTAACGGCATTAAAAATATCAATGCACGGCTTCTTTATTTCCGTGGGCCCCCAGATAGCTTCGGCCAGATGGCACAGGATCATTGAATCCGTGAGAATATTAAGATGGTTGACGTTAATGATGTACTGAGGCTTGCCCTCAACAGTCTCGCGCGGCACGTATCCGGCGCGCTCACCCGTCGGCCGCCCGTCATGATGGGAGGCTCCCCGCGGCCCGGTTGCGTACCCGAGAGCGAACCCCGGAAGACCGCGGGCCGAATGCCCGGGGAAGGTCATGCCCTTGTTCTGCATGGCAAAGTCGGAAGCGTTCCCGCCGATCCTTTCGGCAGCGCGCTTGACGCCTTCGGCAAGCAGGTCGCCGATGCCCTCGCGAAGGCCGATTTTATGCACCATGGGCATGATGACCCCCTGATTGCCGAACGACAGGTCAAGCCCGCCGGTGTCTTTCTCCGTCAGCAGGCCCTTCTCGCGGGCCTCCATGCTGAAGGCGATGGAAACGCCGGTCTCAACCGCATCCATGCCCAGATCGTCGCAGAGCCGTTCGGCCGCGGCCACAATCTCGATCGAGTCGTTTTCGACCATGGAACCCAGGGCGAAGATATTTTCATACTCCGGGCCCTCGACCTCGGAGCCCTTATAGGGCCCGTCGGACACCACGGTATACTTGCTGCAGCCGATCGGGCAGGCGAAGCATGATTTGTGGCGCACGAATATCTTCTCGCGCAGGGTTTCGGCGCACAGTCCCTGGGCTCCGTCGAAGGTCTCCCGCTGCCAGTTGCGGCTGCCGAAAACCCCGAGGCTGTTATTGGCATTCACCAGCACGGGCGTTCCGAAATTGGCAAGGACCTGGCCGGTCGTCGGGTTGCTGCGCATGATGCTGATCAGCTCCTGTGTGACTCTCAGCGTGGCCTCCATGTCGTCGACCGCAAGGCTGCCGGTGCCGCGCACGGCGATGCCCTTGAATTTTTTGGACCCCAGGACCGCTCCGATCCCGCCCCGGCCGAGGGCCCGGCCCCCGACGATCACCGAGGCAAAGCGCACCATGCGCTCTCCCGCGGGGCCGATGACCGCGCTCTGCACCGCCTCATCGCCGCTGTCGATCTTGATAAGCTCATGCGTGCGGTACGTCATCTCGCCCCAGAGGTGCGCTGCGCTGCGCAGCTCGACGCCCGTGTTGCTGATAAACAGGTACACCGGCTTATCGCTCGCGCCCTCGATCACCACGCCGTCGTAGCCCGCGTATTTAAGTTCGGCGCCGAAGCAGCCGCCCGCGGACGAGTGGAAAAACCCGCCGGTCAGCGGCGATTTCGTGTACACGCCGATACGGCTGCCCGTGGGCGCGATGGTGCCGGCAAGCGGTCCGGCCAGGAATATGACCTTGTTGCGGTGCGACAGGGGGTCAATGCCGGGATCGAGCTCATCGTAGAGCATGCGCGCGGCGAGGCCTGCGCCGCCGATGTATTTGAGCAGCTGGGCATTGGGAGTTTCCTCAACACGGATGGTCCTGCTGGTCAGGTTCACCCTGAGCAGTTTATGCGTATAGCCTTTGTATAATTTAGCGCGGCTCATGCTGCTTCTCCTTTTTTCGCACCGTTCTGCCGGGCCGCGTTGATATCACAGGCCGGACACCCCGAGGGATACGCTCCGCAGGGTGTCGGACACGGCGGGGGCGTTTTGGAAAACGGGTTCAGCTTCGCAAACAATTTTTTTATGGCGCCGGGCCGCTTCGGCTCCAGCCCCTTTCTGGCGCCGTCCTTGTCCCAGATGATGACCCGGGCGGGGCACACCTTGAGGCAGCGCGGGTCACCGCCGCAGGCATCGCAGGTGTTTTTCAATTTCGGCACGGGTATCTCCGGGGTGCCTTCCATCTCGATCTGTATGTTCGAGCGGGAGGGGTCGAACACGCCGAGCCTGCCGCCCGAGCAGGCGAGCTCGCACAGCCGGCAGCCGATGCAGCGCTCGGGAATGACATTGATCCGCCGTATCTTCTTCTGGAAAACGCCGTGGGGGCAGGTGTCGCGGCATTCGTAGCACAGGTTGCAGTTTACCGGCACCTCGCCGATCGCACGGATTGAAAGTTCCGCCTCTCCTTCAGGAACGGACTGGAACTGGAAGCCCATGACGCAGCGCTTTTCGGGCTCGCAGTCAGGGCAGACCCTGCAGCGGTCGGTCTTGAAGGGCACGCGGTACAGGGCCGGCTGGCCCAGGGTCACCCGGTACCCGATGTACCAGCAGAAATAGCGGCAGTAGATGCGGTAGGCGAACAGCAGCGATCCCAGGAACATGCCGTTGGTCAGCACCTTGGTCCAGACCATGGGCTTCCACAGTGAAGTCCAGTCCGGGTCGCGCATCATCTCCGCGGACGAGGCCAGCTGAAACACCCGTTCAAAGGTATATATCACGATGATCATGACAACCATGGTGACCGGCACGTAAATCCTGTTGATCTGCGACTTGAATTTGTCGGTAAGCTTGATGCCCGTGAAACTATAAAACCGCATGATGGAGTCCTGCAGCGTGCCCACCGGGCACATCCAGCCGCAAAACCAGCGGCCGATGAAAAAAGGAAGTACGAGCGAGCCGAGCAGCATGGCCAGAAACCAGAAAAAAAGCTCGGGGTTTGTTACGGGCCGGGCCGTCATGCCCGTGGCGAAGAGCACGAGGTACCAGCCGAACATGATGCTCTGGCACCAGATCCGCCATTTCTTGGTCTTAACCGTTTTGCGGGCCCGGGCTTCGGCGTCCGGCGGCGTGCGCAGCAGGCGCACGGCGATGTAGGTTATGTACAGGACCACCGGCAGGGCCAGCAGGACCCCCAGGCCGGGAAACAGCTCAAAACCCTTGCCGCCGAACTGCCAGGCGATAATGTCGTTGGTGTCGATCTTCCAGCGCTCCTGATCGCCGGGGAACTGAAAGGGGAAAAAATTGGAAAATCCCTGGATGGAAAGATATACCCAGAAACGCCCCGAACCTTTGGGCCGCCCGTAGAAATAGTCGGCAAACTGCAGGGTAAACGCGCCGATGGCGATCATCACGCACAGCCAGTTGGGCACGTAGCCCGCTACGATCCCCAGCACGTACAGGATAAGACCGAGGGAGGACATGTTGCGCACGTGGCGCACGAACTCATCGCGGCTTGAAAAGGCTCCCCATGCCATGTCAGTGCCCTCCCAGGATATAGGGCGCGCGGGTCAGAATAAAATGAAATTCCTCCGCGGACATGCCGAACCCCATGCGCAGGTAGATGAGCAGCACCGCAAAATTCACCATCTGCAGCTTGAACCACTTCTCACGGGGCACGCCGTTGCGCCGGAACAGCCGGGCCGCGCACAGGAAGTAGAGGGTAAACCAGGTGTACATGAAGACAATTGATCCGATCCACCAGCCGCGCGCGCTGTCGGGATTGTTGGCCCTCACCGTGCCGTAGGAGGCAAGCAGGTACGCGTTCTGCTCGGTGATCTCCGTGCCCTTCTCAAAGCCGCCGTAGTCCTGCGCGAGATGCTTGCCCACGAGCTCATCGGGCGCCTTCTGCTCGATGCGCAGTTCCATGCCGATGTTTTCGCAGAAGAAATCCGACATGAAACCCGTCAGCAGGGCTATCAGGATAAAGCACAGCGACCCGATGCGGGCCGCCTTGGCATAGGCCCAGTCATGCAGCACCCACTTATACAAAAGGCCTATAAAAAGCGCGTACAGCACGCCGACGGCCGCGCCCGAAATCACCCCCAGGAACCGGCCGGTATAGTAGTATTCCTTGCCCGGCAGGTCGCGAAAAAAGCCGGCCAGCCGGATAAAGGCCCCCGGGTACATGAACGTGTCAAGCACCCGGTACTTGGCATCCGATGTGCCGAAGGTCTTGCCGAAGAAATACCCGGGGATAATCAGCTCCCACCAGACCGAGCTGCGTGTCCAGAAATCAAGTCCCTTCATGGTTTTCATGGTGCTCCCCCTGTGTCCGCAGGCAGCGTCAGCCTGCATGCATTTATTGCACTGCCATGCCGGCAGTCTTATCAGCCACCGCTTTTTCAAGGATAATCGCCGCAGCCTCGACCGTTGCGAGCAGCAGTTTTTTTTCTGAATGATCGATACCTGCCAGAATTTCGCCGATAATTTCAAACTGCTCGCCGCGAAACGCCTTGAAACCCGCGCGCCCCCTGGCGGTCAGGCGGATATCGGACATGCGCTTGTCGCTCCGGTTTTTCGAGCGCGCCACGTGCCCCATAACCTCAAGCCGGTGCACCAGGTTGTTGACGCTTTGCAGCGACATGCCGAGCACGCGGCTTATTTCCGAGATGTGGACAACGTCCCGCTCGTTGAAAAAAGAAAGAATCCGCATCTGGGCCACGGACAGCGTGGGGCTTTTCGCTTTCAGGCTTCTGCCGAAGCTCAGGCAGCGGAACATTTTCTGAAAGTTCACAAACAGTGTTTCGGTCATGTCGGAATGAAACGTCGTATCTGTTTTCACGGGCGCCCTCCCGGAGTTTGTATTTACTATACATATATATACTATTATCCCCCTGCTTGTCAACATGTTTGCCATTATTATTAAAGATAATACTATAGCCAGCGGCATATTTTATACATAAACGTTTATTAAACTGTACGGCACAGCGGGGGCGACAGCTGCGGTTCGAAACGGGGGGTATGCGCAGGCGGAACCCGCGCGGATCGAAACGGTCAATGCAGGAACAGCGGCCAGGCCGTCTTCCGCGAGGATGCGGAACGGCGACTGTCCTACGGAAGGTATACGATTACGGAGCCGCTGGCGCGCTTATGTCTTTTCTCCCAGGCGAACGCTGCGATGCGGCCACGGCGTTTCAGCTCAACAATTTTTTTCTCAACCGCATCGGGCAGCACGGCGCCGGACTGCGAGTGCAGCCCCCTGCCCACGATAATGCGGGCCGCATCAAGGCCCTGCAGCGCGCAGGTTTCAACAAACGCCTCAACGCGCACAAGGGCCTCATGCACATGGCAGCCGTGCAGGTCAAGCTCCGCCCGGGGGGCCGCCTGCTGCGCAACGCTCTGCATGGCGGGGCCCGCCGCATCCGGCCCGGGATATTTGCGCCTGAGCATCTCCCTGTGATCGATTCCCGAGAGCGCTTCTTCGAGCATGGTGCCGAAGGGCTCATCCCGCCCACAATCCGGCTTCTCAGGCACGCCGCCCTGCCCTGCGCCGAAGATCTCATAGAGGTCGTCGGATGCATCCAGCCTGCGGATCTTGGCCCGTTTACCTGTTTTTGCGGCCACCGGCCACTCCCCCTGCGAACACGGTCATTTTCCTGCGCACATACCGGCTGTGCCGCCGCGCAAGAGCCGCCGCGCGATTTTCAAGCGCATCATCGTGATCGGGATCGATTTCAAGCGCCCGGTTGAAATCACAAATCGCCTGATTATAATCACCCAGCGCGGCATAGGACGCCCCGCGGTCATTCCAGGCCTGGGCATTGCGCGGCTCAAGTCCCAGGCAGCGGCTGTAATCATCTATGGCTTCATGGAAAGCGCCCTGCCCGGCACAGACCTGACCGCGATGGTAATACAGGGGCGCGGAATCCGGTGCGCATGCAAGCGCCCGGGAAAAATCATCACGCGCCTCCTGCATGTTGCCGAGGGAAAATTGTGCCAGCGCGCGCGCACCGTAGGCGTCAGCATCAGCCGGGTTGCGGTGCGCGACGCGTGTAAAATCTGCAACCGCACGGGCATGGTCGCCCGCGGCACAATATTCAAGACCCCGGTTATAGAGCGCATCATCGTAATAGGGGTCGAGCTCGAGCGCACAGCAGTAGTCCTGCAGCGCGCCTTCGCATTTACGCAGATCTGCCAGGGCATTGCCGCGGTTATTGTAGGCCTTGACGAATCCGGGCCTGAGCGCAATGGCTGCGCTGAAATCATCGATGGCCCGGGCGTGGTCGTTAAGCCTGCGAAACGCAATGCCGCGGTTGTAGTAAAATTCAGGGCGCTTTTCGATTGCAAGCGAACGCGTATAGTCTTCTATGGCCCGGCCGTAATCCTCAAGCTCATCATGGGCGCATCCGCGGTTGTACCAGGCCGGCGCAAAGGCAGGGTCAACGGCCAGGCAGGCGGTGTAGGATGCGGTCGCGGCCTTAAAATCACCCAGCAGGTACAGGGCGTTGCCGCGGTTGTTCCAGGCCCGGGCATGCCGCGGATTGAGTGCGACCGCACGGTCGTAATCGGCAAGCGCGGCAGTAAAATCGGAGAGGTTGCGCCAGGCAAGGCCGCGGTTGTAGAAGGCATCGGCCGAAGGCCGGATCGCGAGGCAGCGGCTATAATCGGCAGCGGCTTTTTCAAACTGCCCCAGCGTGTCATACTCACGGCCGCGGCAAAACCAGGCAACGGCACAGCGCGGCTCACGCTCAACAGCATTCGTGAACAGTTCTATGGCTTCAGCTGAAGCACCGCGGCCGGAAGCGCGCAAGGCTTTTTTTAAACACTGCAAAGGCGACAGCGGCGTTTTCATACGGTCAGCACACGCAGCATCTTCACATACTGCTCAAGGCGCGCATTCCTGTCGGCCGTCCGTCCGCCCTGAGCCCCTTCAATAAACTCCCATGCCCCTTTACGCCAGGAAACTTCCTGATGCAGCGCCCTGCCGGACATATCAAGATACACCACCTCAACGCGTCCTGGACGGATTGCCGAGGCAACCGCCGGGATCTGTTCATCCTTGCCGACCATCAGCACGCTGCCGGGCACGATCGTTTCCATGCGGACACCTCCCGGTGCACATAATCACGACGTTATATACAATTGTAGCAGATCGCGCGGCGGGGCTTCAAAAATGCCGGCCCGGGAACACGACAAAAAAAATCAGCAGTCATACCCTGAGCCGCCGGCGTGCGCAGGCCGCCATAATCAGCGGCCCGATGCAGATGCCTGGCGCTTCTTGAGATGCACCATCAGAATCGAAACCGCCGCGGGCGTGATGCCCGCGATGCGTGATGCCTGGCCAAGCGATGCCGGGCGCACCCGGTTAAGCTTGAGACTCGCTTCCGCGCTCAGGCCGGCAATCCCGTCATAGCACATGTCCGGCGGTATGCCCCAGTCCTCAAGATGCCTGAATTTTTCGACCAGCTGCTGCTGGCGCTGAATGTAGCCTTCATATTTCGTGAAAATCTCAACCTGGCGGCGCACGTCCGGATCAAGGCCCGGATCGCCGAGGGCGCCGTGCACCAGCGCATCATAATCTATTTCCGGCCGCTTCAGCAGCTCAAGCAGGCTGCAGGGCTGCCTGAGAGGCGCAGATCTGCAGCGCTCAAGCCACTGCTGAATCTCAGGCTGCGGCGCGACCCTGATGCTGTTGAGACGCTCAAGCTCATGCGCAACGGAGGCCTGTTTGACCTGCAGGCGCTCAAAATCAGAACCGCTGACGAGGCCCAGGCGGTAGCCTTTCTCCCGAAGGCGGGCATCGGCATTGTCTTCCCTGAGCAGCAGGCGGTACTCGGCCCGCGACGTAAACATGCGGTACGGCTCAAGGGTGCCGAGCGTGACCAGATCGTCTATCAGCACGCCTATATAGGCCTCATCGCGGCCCAGCACCAGCGGCGGCAGGCCCCTGACACGGCAGGCCGCATTGATGCCCGCCACGAGGCCCTGCGCGCCGGCCTCCTCATAGCCCGACGTGCCGTTGATCTGGCCGGCCAGGAACAGGCCTGCGACCTGCTTGGTTTCAAGGGTGGGCTTGAGCTGCTCCGGGTTGACATAATCATATTCAATCGCATATCCGGGCCGCATGATTTCGGCCTGTTCAAGGCCGCGGATGCTGCGAACCATGCGGTACTGAATGTCGATCGGCAGGCTGGTCGGTATGCCGCTCGGATAGATCTCGACCGTATCGAAGCCTTCGGGCTCCAGAAATATCTGGTGCCGGTCCTTGTCGGGAAAGCGCTTTATTTTATCCTCGATCGAAGGGCAGTAGCGCGCGCCCGTGCCCTGGATAATGCCGGTGTACAGCGGTGAGCGGTCAAAACCCTCGCGGATGATGCGGTGCGTGGCTTCATTGGTGTAGGTGATATGGCAGGGCATCTGGGGGCGGCGGTGCTGCCGGGAAGCATTAAATGAAAACGGCTGCACGGGATCATCGCCGTACTGCGGCTCAAGCACGTCGAAATTGATCGTGCGCGCGTCAAGCCGCGGCGTGGTGCCGGTCTTCAGCCGGCCGGTCTGCAGGCCCAGCGCGTTCAGGCAGCCGCTCAGGGCCTCAGCGGGCAGTTCGCCGAGCCGCCCGGCACCGAACCGGGTCAGGCCGATATGCACCAGCCCGTTCAGAAACGTCCCGGTGGCGACAATCACCGTGCGGCCGCAAAAGCGCTCGCCGATACTCGACACGACACCGGCGGTTTCGCCGCCCTCGACCAGGATGTTCTCAATCAGGGCCTGCCTGATGTCAAGGCCCGGCATGGACTCCAGTTTGTTTTTAATCCAGAGCCGGAAGCGCTGCCGGTCGGCCTGGGCGCGCGAAGATCGCACCGCCGGCCCCTTTTTGGTGTTGAGGATGCGGAACTGGATGGCGGTTGCGTCAGTAGCCTCGCCCATGATGCCGCCGAGCGCGTCGATTTCCTTGACCAGCTGGCCCTTGGCAAGCCCGCCGACCGCGGGGTTGCATGACATAAGCCCGATGGTATCCAGCTGTATGGTGGTCAAAAGCGTGCGGCAGCCCATTTTCGCGGCAGCGTGCGCGGCTTCATAGCCGGCATGGCCGCCGCCGACGACAATGACATCATATTTCACAGGATGGTCAAACAGCTGCATGCGCACGATCCATACAGGGTGAACAGATCAGGGATGTTTATGTAGCATATTTCAGCCTGCGGGTAAATCACTGATACGGCGGAAGACCCGGTGACTCCGGGTACGGAAGAAAAATTTTTCGGTTCTGCCAACCGCAGCGCTGCCGACAGCAGGCGGCCACAGGGGGGGCCTGCAGATGCAGCCGACTCCGGCAGCGATCCCGATATCGATTTTTTTGACCCCTGAATCAGCGATCCTGTACACGTCCCTTCCAGCGCCCGAGCCGGCCCTGCACTCATGCAGTGAACTGTTTGACAGTAAAAAATTTATTGGCAGAAATTAAAAAATATGCGATGAACAATAAAAAAAACAGGCCATACCATGGCAGACCGCGCCTCACCCTTGCAGAACAGACTGGCGGACAGACTGCGGCGCCCGGGCACCCGCCCATTGCTTTTTGCCCTGTCCCTGCTGGTCTATTTATTGCTCGTCCTTACGGGTAAAAATATCGGCCATACCGCCTCGGCAGCCTTTTTCCCGGTTCTCACGGCTGCTGTATGCTGGGGATGGAGGGCCGGCCTTGCCGCAGGACTGGGCGCTTTTCCCGTCAACGCACTGCTCCTGGCCGCCATCGGCATTGACTGGCGTATCGGCATGCTCAACCCGATAGGCCTTACGGGCCATGTTTTTTTTATCATCCTGGGCCTGCTGATCGGGTTTCTCCGCGACCTGTACCTGCAGCGCAGGCGCACCGAGCTGCTCCTTGAAGAGCAGATCATGCAGCGCTCTGCTGATCTCGAACGCGCGCGCTCCGCTGAGCAGCGCCTTGAATCAGTGCTGGAACAGTCGGCCGACGGAGTGTTCATCACCGAGCGTGATACCGAAAAAATCCTGCTGGTCAACCGCGCCATGCTTGAGCTTGCGGGCATGGGCCGCGAGGAAATCATCGGCGGACAACCCTACTGCTTCATGCCCGACATCGGCACGACCTACCGCACCACGCTGGGCGAAGAAATCACGATCGATATGCAGTACTATGAAAAAAACTACCTGGTCCAGCAGAAGTTCTTGGAAAAAGGGATGCTCAGGGGCTGGGAATATTACATTATCAACGGTCGCGGCGAGCTCGTTCCGGTGGAAGCCAATGTCACGCAGTTGATCGACGGAAACGGCAACCGTGCCGGCGCGATATCCATGTTGCGCGATATTACCGAGCGGAAACGCGCGGAGAGCGAGCTCAACCGGGCCAACGATTTTTTAAACAACATTATCGAAAACTCTGTCGAGTGCATCATTGTCAGCGACAGCACGGGCCACATCACGAAAATCAACCGCGCCGGCCTTGCGCTGATGGGCTATGAACTTGAAGACCTCATCGGTACAACCCCCATGTCAGTGTCGTCTGTCGAAGAGGGCCTGTACGAAACCACGGCCGGCGAAGAGATATGGCTGAGCAGGGAAGACATTGAAAGCAGCTACGCACGCATGGGGGATTTTCTGCGGGACGGCAAAATCAGCAACTACGCTTCCTACCTCAGGCACAAAGACGGCCGCCTGATAGAGGTAGAGCACAACATCACCATGCTCTACGACCCACAGGGCAGCCCCGTGGGCTCGGTAAGCATGACGCGCGACCGAACCATGCGCCGCCGCATGGAACGGGAGCTGAGCAGGCAGAGCGAACTGCTGAGCCAGGCCAACCGCGAACTTGAAAGCTTTGCCTATTCAGTATCGCATGACCTGCGGGCGCCCCTGCGCAGCATCAGCGGATTCAGTGAAGCGCTTGAGGAGGATTTCAGTCACCAGCTGCCCGATGAGGCCAAAGCCTATCTGCAGCGCATCAGGAAGGCCTCCGGGCGCATGGCCCTGCTCATCGACGATATCCTGAAGCTCTCGCGCGTCAGCCGGCACGAGATGAGGCGCGGGCAGGTTGACCTGAGCGCGCTTGCCTCAGACATCATCGCGCAGCTGCGGGAACACTCGCCGGGCAGAAACGTCGCCTGCACGGTCGAGCCCGGCATAACAGTGCATGGCGATGAAAACCTGCTGCACATCATGCTTCAAAATCTGCTCGACAATGCCTGGAAATATACGATCAGGCAGGCCAGCCCCGAGGTATACTTCGGACGCGCCGATGAGGCCGACCCCCGCGCCCCCGCCCATGAGCGCAGCCGGCCGATTTTCTGCGTGCGCGATAACGGCGTGGGCTTCGACATGGCCTTTGCCGATAAACTGTTCGGAGCCTTTCAGCGCCTGCACGCTGAGCAGGATTTTCCCGGCACCGGCATCGGGCTGGCGACGGTGCAGCGCATCGCGGGCCGGCACGGCGGGCGGGTCTGGGCTGCAAGCTCCCCCGGAAACGGCGCCCGATTTTACTTCACCCTTGGATAGGAGTATGCGATGAGCAACAACATTATCATGGTGGTTGAAGACAACCAGGACGATCTGGACCTGACCCTGCGCGCGTTCGCCAAGAATAATATCCTGAACGAAATCGTCATCGCGCGCGACGGCGTTGAAGCGCTTGACTACCTGTTTGCAACCGGCGCGCACCAGGGCCGCGACCTGCGCGTCATGCCCGAGGTGATCCTGCTTGACCTCAAAATGCCCCGCATGGGCGGCATCGAAGCTCTCAAACGTATCCGCTCCGATGCGCGCACAAAACTGCTGCCCGTTGTGGTGCTGACGTCGTCGGATGAAGAGCGCGACATGATTGACAGCTATGAGTGCGGGGTCAACAGCTACATACGCAAGCCGGTCGACTTCAACCAGTTTGTTGATGCGGTGCGGCAGCTGAGCCTGTATTGGGTCGTGCTCAACCAGTGCCCGCACATACTCGCTCCCTGACAGGTGCGGCGCCCGCATGAAAGAAATTGAACCTGTCAAGTTTCATATCTATGACCTGCCCGGCGGCTGGATTGTGGTAGCCGGCCGCACCGATGAGGACAATGACCGCCTGAGCATCAAGCTCGCCGATCCGCGCGACTGGTGGTTCCACGTGCACGGCATGCCCGGCAGCCATGTGCTGCTGAAATACCGGCCCGACTACCCCGAGGAGCCGGGGCCGGACACGCTCAAGACCGCGGCTGCCATCGCCGCGTATCACAGCAAGGCGCGCTCAGGCGGCGTTGTGCCGGTTTGCTGCACGCGGGCCTGCAACGTGAGCAAGCCGCGCGGCGCGCCCGCGGGCACGGTATCGATCCGCAAAGAAAAGGTGTTCAAAGTCCGCCCGGCCCTGCCCCAGTCCGTACCAAACGAACAAAACGGTTGAAAAATCGCATGGCGCGCCCTGTTGCGGCCGGGTGAGCGGACAGCGATCCAGCCTCCAGCCGCTTTTTCTCCGCATTCCCGTTTTCAAACCGCAACGCCCGCTGGCGCTTGCCCTTATCGGACATTGTGTTGTGATAGTATCATGCGTCCGGATCTGCCGATTGCCACCCGGACAGCGGCCTGCCGGTGGCGGTGCATACTGTCCCACCGCGCCGGATCAGAAATCGG
This sequence comes from uncultured delta proteobacterium, assembly GCA_903881505.1. Classification (GTDB taxonomy): domain Bacteria; phylum Desulfobacterota; class WTBG01; order CAIYCZ01; family CAIRTM01; genus CAIRTM01. The sequence continues at coordinate 41,832 of CAIRTM010000069.1, forward strand.
GTGAGTCGTGCGCCCCATCAACAGCGCCACTGCAAAAATGGCATGCGGGCGCAGTCAGTGCAGCCCGTCAGGAGTCAAAATCGCCTGATGCCTCGGGCTGATACAGGACTTCACGGATCTGCAGCGTCTTTGTCCGGCCGTCAGGCATCGGCCACTCAATCGACTGACCGGTCGAAAGCCCCAGCAGCGCCGAACCGACCGGAGCGAGCACGGAAATTTTACCGGCATCGGCATCGGCCTGCGACGGATACACGAGCGCGATGACCAGCTCCCGGCCTTCGCTTTTATCAAAGACCCGCACGCGTGAATTCATGGTCACGACATCGGGCGGAATGGCATCGGACTCGACCACGACGGCGCGTGCCAGTTCCTCCTCGAGCCTGCTGGTGTTGTCCGAGGGCGCCAGCGTGTCCAGCAGGCTTTCCAGCCGATCGAGATCGGTTTTGGTCAGATATAATTTCTGTTCCATGGCATATTCCCTTCACGCGCGGCGGCATGGGCCGGCGCAGCTGCGCGGTGCTCAGTATCCTGCAGCACGAAAAGCCAGCGCCCGGCAATAGATCCAAGGCTATCCAAGCCTGCTGCCATTGTCAACCCTTAACGGCATGACCGGAAACTGCGACAATCCGCCAAACGGCTGGCAGCGCTCAAGCCGTGCCTGACGCGGGCGAAGACGGCTCCGCCTCAAGTTGTTTTTTAAGATCTGCAAGCAGGCTCAGCGCCTGCAGGGGGGTAAGCGTATTGATATCAATGCCGGAGAGTTTTTGCAGAACGGGATGCTCTGCAAGGGCCTGCCGGACCAGCTCCTGCGTATCATGGACAGGGGCGCTGTCCTTCAGGGGCTGGAACAGCGGCAGGTCGTAGACCGAGCCGGACGCCTTTTTCTTTTTCAAAATCTGGCTGACCGACTCCTCTGAAATTTTCTCCTCCTCGAGACACAGCAGGATTTCTTCAGCACGCTCGATAATTTCTCGGGGAAGCCCGGCCAGCTTGCCGACATGGATGCCGTAGCTGCGGTCGGCGCTGCCGGGCACGACCTTGCGCAGGAACAGAACCCGGTCTTCGACCTCCTTGACGCTCACCGTATAATTCCTGATGCCCGGCCGGTGATCGGCCAGCTCGGTCAACTCGTGGTAATGCGTCGCGAACAGGCACTTGGGAGCAAACCCGGGACGGCTGAGAAACTCGCACACCGACCAGGCGATGCTGACCCCGTCGAACGTGGATGTGCCGCGGCCGATCTCATCGAACACCAGCAGGCTGCGAGACGTGGCATTGTGCAGGATATTGGCGGTCTCGATCATCTCCACCATGAAGGTGCTCTCTCCGCGGGCGATGTTGTCGGCCGCGCCGATGCGCGAGAACACGCGGTCGACCACCCCCATGCGCGCCAGGCGGGCAGGCACGAAGGAACCCATCTGGGCCATGAGCGCGATATGGGCCACCTGCCGGATGAAGGTCGACTTGCCGGCCATGTTCGGGCCCGTCACGATCAGGAGCTGGTTTGACGCGGTGTCAAGATGCACGTCGTTATCGACGAACGCGCCTTTTTCCAGGGACTGCTCAACCACCGGGTGCCTCCCGCCGGCGATGTACAGGGTCGAGCTGTCGGTTATCTCGGGCTTGCAGTATTTGTTGGCGAGCGCGCATGCGGCCAGCGACGCCAGCGTGTCCAGCACCGCCACGGCATCCGCGGTCTGCTGGATGGCGGCGATGCGCTCGAGTACGGCGGCGCGCACCTGCTCATAGATGCGCAGCTCGAGCTCGCCGGAGCGCTCATCAGCGCCCAGGATTTTTTCCTCATACGCCTTGAGCTCGGGCACAATGAAGCGCTCGGAATTGACAAGCGTCTGCCTGCGGGTGTAATAGTCCGGCACCAGGTGCAGGTTCGGCCTGGTGATGTCGATATAGTAGCCGAACACCCGGTTGTATTTGATCTTGAGGGATTTAATGCCGGTTTTTTCGGCCTCTTTCTTCTGCAGCGCGGCGATCCAGTCGCGGGCGCTGGTGGAGATGCCGCGCAGTTCATCCAGCTCGGCCGAATAGCCCGCGCGCACGAACCCGCCCTCGCGCACGCCCGGCGGGGGCTGATCGATAATGGCGGCCTCGATCAGGTCGGCCACATCGCGCAGCTCATGCATGTCCTCGAAGTGCCTGCGCAAAAGGGACGCATCCAGGCCGCATACGGCCTCCTTCAGGCCCGGCACCGAGCGCAGCGAAACGGCCAGGGCCACGAGATTGCGCGCCGAGGGCGTGCCGCAGGTGATGCGCCCGAGCAGCCGCTCCAGGTCCCTGACCGGCTGCAGCAGACGGCGGATGCGCTGCAGGATGTCGGGCTTGCACACGAGCGCCTCAACCGCGTCGAGCCGCTCGCGTATGTCCGCGGCGACGATCAGCGGACGCACAAGCCAGGCCGCGAGCATCCGGGCGCCCATGGGCGTGAGGGTCTGGTTGAGAACGCTGTACAGGCTGGGCGCGTGGCGCTCGCCCGATGCCGGAGAGAGCAGCTCGAGGTTGCGCAGGGTCTGGCGGTCAAGCCGCATGGACCGGCTGTGCTGCACGACGCGCGGAGAGCGCACATGCGCGAGCGCGGTGTGCATGTTGTCCTGCAGATAATACAGCAGGGCGCCGGCGCAGCTCAGCGCAGCGCTCATGTCCTCAATGCCGAAGCCGGCCAGGGACTGCACGCCGAACTGAGCGCACAGGCGCTTGACGGACTGCGGGCGGTCGAATACCCAGTCCTCATACTGATTCATGACCGGATGCAGCTCGCGCAGCGCCCCGGCAAGAGCTTCGCGCTCCGTGCCGCCGCCCGTGATCATCTCGCTGGGCCGCAGGCGCAGCAGCTCATCGGCCATGTCCGCAGGGCCGGCATGCTCGCTCAGCACAAAGTCGCCCGTGCCGAGATCAAGCGCCGCGCAGCCCCAGCAGGCGCCGTGCATGTGCACGGCGGCGATATAGTTGCAGGCGCCGCCGCTTTCATCATCGAGATTGGTGCCGGGTGATACCATGCGCACCACCTCGCGCTTCACAAGCCCCTTTGCCTGCGCGGGGTCTTCAACCTGCTCGCACACGGCGACCTTCAAACCGGCGCGGTTCAGCCGGTTGATGTAGCCCTGGGCCGCGTGGTACGGGACTCCGCACATGGGGATCCTGCCGGCTTCTCCGCCGTCGCGCGCGGTCAGGGTGATGTCAAGAAGTGCGGAGGCGCGGCGGGCGTCCTCGAAAAACATCTCATAGAAGTCGCCCATGCGGAAAAAAAGCACCGTGTCGTCGCCGAGCGTGGCGCGCACGGACTGATACTGCCTGAGCATGGGGGTCAACGTCATGCGGGCAACCGGAATCTATGCCGGCCCCGGCCAGCGGCGGGAGGCGGCTGTGCATACCTGTGATACTTCCGCCGCGCTTCAGGCCGGCTGCTGGCCTTCAGCCGCGCCGCGGTCAACGTATAAAATACGACGGCAGTGCGGGCAGGTGTGCAAATGATCGCCCTGCACAACCTCATTATACAGCTGCGGTGGTATTTTCATGCTGCAGCCGAAGCAGTGTTCATTGTCAGCCAGCGCAACCGCCACGCCGTTGCGGGCCTTGTGAAGCTGCTGATACGTTTTAAGCATATCAGGCTTGATCTCCTGCAGCAGGTTTTCGCGCGCCTGGCGCTGCCGTTCGATATCGTCCAGGTAGTCGCGCAGCTGTGTTTCCGCCTGCTGTTTCTTGGCGTCAAAGCGCCGGCGGGACTCCTGCATGGCCGCCTCCGCCGATGCTGTCAGCGCCTTTGTGCTTTCAACGGCATCCATGGCAAGGATAATTTCCTCCTCCTTTTTGCCGATTGCCTGCTCGATGGATGAAATTTCATGCTGGGCGGCCGCGTACTCCTTGTTGGTTTTGATGGCCATCATCTTTTCCTGCACCTTGCGCTTCTGGTCTTCCAGAACCTTGAGCGCCGCTTCATGCTCGCGGTGCTTTTTCGCCAGGGCGTCGACCTCCTGCCTCACGGCCGTGCTTTTCTCTACTTCAGCGTCCAGTTCGGCCTGGAGCCTGCCCACCTCTTCCTCAAACTGCCGCTGCAGCGCTTCCGAACGCTTGATGTTTGAGTCAATCGTCTGCAGCCTGTAGAGCAATTCCATCTGTTTCTTCAAACCGGCCTCCTTTACCTGTTCGTACCGGCCGGAAGCACGTGCGGTGCGCGTTTCCGGCCGTATGTTAAATATGTATGGTTACCGCTGCCGCCGGCTGCGCGCAGGCATAAAAAAAGCACCCGCTCGTTGGGGTGCTTTGCAGCTGCAGCAGCCGGATGCTGTTTCTCCATGAAAGGCACTATCCATTGCAAACATCGCTGTCTCGCTTTCAAAAAGGGTATGGGCTCACCAGGGTTCGAACCTGGGACCATCCGGTTATGAGCCGGGAGCTCTACCAGCTGAGCTATGAGCCCGTTACAGCCTTGAATGTACTCCTGATGGAATCGTGCAAACCCCGCAAAAACCTGTTTTCAGGACGCTGCCGTACAACGTCCGCAGGCAGGGCGCGCCAATCCGAAGGAACGAGGCGTGCTTCTGCGTACGCCGTGTTGAGCGCACCGCGGCATCCGGGCTTTTTACGAGTGCGTCAGTATTCAACAAAACTCTTCAGCTTCTTGTTGCGGATCGGGTGGCGCAGTTTTCTCAGTGCCTTGGCCTCGATCTGGCGGATACGCTCGCGCGTGACGTCGAAATCGCGGCCGACCTCCTCCAGCGTATGGTCGGCGCGCTCGCCGATGCCGAAGCGCAGGCGCAGCACTTTTTCCTCGCGCGGCGTCAGGGTCCCGAGCACCCGCTGCGTCTGGTCCGACAGGTTCTTGTACGTGACCGAATCCAGCGGGTTGGCGATCTTCTTATCCTCGATGAAGTCGCCGAGATGGCTGTCCTCCTCCTCTCCGATGGGTGTTTCAAGCGAGATGGGCTCCTTGGCGATTTTCAGGACCTTGCGCACCTTCTCCAGCGGCAGCTCCATCTTTTCGGCGATCTCCTCCGGCACGGGTTCGCGCCCGTTCTCCTGCACCAGGTAGCGCGACGTGCGGATGAGCTTGTTGATGGTCTCAATCATGTGCACCGGTATCCTGATGGTGCGCGCCTGGTCGGCAATGGCACGGGTGATGGCCTGCCTGATCCACCAGGTCGCGTACGTGCTGAATTTGTAGCCGCGCTGGTATTCGAATTTTTCAACCGCCTTGATCAGGCCGATATTGCCTTCCTGAATCAGGTCCAGAAACTGCAGGCCGCGGTTGGTGTATTTCTTGGCCAGGCTGACCACGAGGCGCAGATTGGAGCGCACCAGCTCATCCTTGGCGATTTTCGCCCGCTTCTCGCCGTTTTCGATGCGGTCGATTGCGTCCTTGAGGCTGGTCACCGGCAGTCCCGATTCCTTCTCCATCTGGCGGATCTGCTTGGTGTAATTGCGGATTTCGCGGTCGAGGTCCTGGAGGTCTTCGACCTTCAGGCCGTATTTGCGTTTGATCTTGCGCTGCTCGTTCTTGTCGTCGCGCCCCTGGCGGATCATGCGGCGGATTTCGGTCGGGTCAAGGCCGACCTTGCGGCAGCACCTGGTTATGCGCCGTTCAAAGGCCTCGACCTCCTTGAGAAAGGTGCGCAGCCGGGCAACCACCCGGTCAAGGTAGCGCTTCTTTATCTTCAGCTTTTTCAGGGCCTCGAAAAGCTCGGCCTTGTTCGCGTCGATCTGGGCGCTCAAAACTTTTTTGCGTTTTTCGCTTAGTTCCTTCTTGGTCGCCAGGCGCAGGGTTATCTTTTCATTGTCGCGGTACAGCTTGCCGATATGCGCAACCTGTTTCAGGAAGCCGTTCACATAGGCTTCCTCGTCGATTTCGCTCTCATCATCATCGAGATCGGAAATTATTTCGCGGATGGACATTTCGCCGTTCTCGAGCGCGCTGCCGAGCTGCAGAATTTCCTCAACCGTTATCGGCGAATTCAAAACGACATCCAGGACCTCGGCCTCGCCGTCTTCGATGCGGCGGGCGATGCGCACCTCCTCATCGCGGGACAGCAGCGATACCGAACCCATCTCCTTCAGGTACATGCGCACCGGATCGTTCATCCGGCCGTAGAGATCTTTATCGTCATGCGGGCCGTCATCCTGCGCGGCGGCCTTGCCGGCCTTGCTGGGCACGCGCACACCCTGACCCGAGTCGACGATTTCGATATCCATCTCGCCGAACATGTGCATCAGCTCATCGATCTGGTCGGGGGATACCATCTCGGGAGGCAAAACATCATTGACTTCGTCGTAGGTAAGAAACCCCTTTTCCTTGCCGATGTCGATAAGCTGCTTTACCTGCTCGATTTTGGGTTTGCGTCCCATTGAAGATTTCCTTTCAAACGTGCTCAGACATCATAGGTCGCGCTCAGTATCCGGCGCTTGTCCTGCAGCAGATCCTGAGAGATGCGCTGATGCTCCCGCGCTGCATGTTCATCCCGGACGGCTTCAGCCTGTTTCATCAGCGCGGTGACACGCTCGTACTCCCGTGCGTTTTTCTTCAGGCGAATGTCGCGGATACAGTCCGTAAGAATCTTGTCAGACGGGCCGGCGGGCGCTTCCGCATAGGCCGCTTCCGCCAGCAGCCTTCTGGCCGCGACGTCCGGCACTTCATCCAGCAGCGCTGCATTGTCACTGCCGGCGCCGTGACGGCATTTTTCTATAACAAAACGGCACAGGTGCTGCAGTGCCGGATCGGCAAAATCCTCCAGAACACCCGAACTGCCGACCGCCGCAGCAGTGGCGGGGTGCGCGACCACGAGCTGCAGGAGTAATTTCTCGGCATTTTTATGGGCACCTGAACTCTTTTCCGGCCGCCCGCCAGGATCCGCCGCCCGTACGCCGCGCATGCGGGCGCTGACCTGCTGTTCCTGCAGGCCGAGGCGGCGCGCCAGTTTTTGAACATGCAGCTGCCGCTCCAGAGGATCGGCCAGCCTGCCCAGCAGGGCAAGCGCTGCGTCGCAGGCGGCCACTTTCCCGGCCGGATCTGCAAGCACATGTTTTTGCAGCGTTTTTTCAATTACATGGTCAAGCAGCGCGCCGGCATTGTCCATGTACTGCCTGAATTTTTCTGTCCCGCCCTTTTTCACAAAACTGTCGGGGTCCTCCCCCGGCGGCAGCAAAATGAAGCGCGGGGCCAGCTGTGCCTCCAGAAACGGCTCAAGGCTGCGCATCATCGCGTTTTCACCGGCCGTGTCAGCATCAAACACCATGATGATGGTGCGCGAATAACGCCTGAGCAAAGCGATGTGCTGCTCGCTCAGGGCCGTTCCCAGGGCCGCAACCGCATTCTGTATGCCGGCCTGATGCAGGGTGATGGCGTCAAGGTAGCCTTCCACCACCAGGGCCCGGTCTTCACGCGATATGTGCTGCGCAGCCAGATGCAGGCCGTAGAGACTGCCGCGTTTGCTGTATATCGGCGATTCGGGCGAATTCAGGTATTTCGGCTCGCCCTGGTCGATGATGCGGCCGCCGAATCCGATCACCTGCCGCGCGCTGTTGCGGATCGGGAACATGATCCTGTTTCTGAACCGGTCATAGAAGCCTTGGCCCGTGCGCGGGGAAACAAGGCCGATTTCAGCGGCTTTTTCGAGCGGAAAGCCCCTGGCGCGCAGCCGGCCCGCGAGCGTATCCCAGGCCTCCGGGGCAAAACCGATCTCAAAGTCTTTGATCGTTTCAGCGCTCAGGCCGCGTCCGGCCAGATACTGGCGGGCCCGTCCGGCCCGGGAGTCTTTCAGGAGCAGCTCGTGGTACATCCGGGCGGCTTCAGCGTTGATCGCGAAGCACTGCTCGCGGGCCTCAAGCCGGGCCGTGTCCTGCGGGCTGAGCCGGCGCTCCGGAAGCGCTATTCCGCAGCGCTGCGCAAGGTGGCGGACCGCCTCGCCGAACGTCATGTTCTCCCGTTTCATCAGAAATGAGAAAACATCGCCGTGCTCGCCGCATCCAAAGCAGTAAAAAGAGCGGCGGCTTTCATTGACAAAGAACGACGGGGTCTTTTCACTGTGAAACGGACACAGCCCCCGATGGTTGATTCCTGTCCTTTTCAGGCTGACATAATCGGAAATGACATCGACTATACTGCATGATTCCCGGATGGCTCTGACGGCGTCTTCGGGAATGAGATGTGCTCTGGATTCCGGCATTGTCTGTCTAAAAACGCTGATCCCGTTACGTATAAGGAGCAGCAGTGCAGTGCAGCACAACCGCGCGTGAACTGCGGCGCGGTTCCCGGTCCGCTACTGAAGCGGACGCCGCGACTTGACTGACCGCTTGCGGGCCGCGACGGCCTTCTTCTTCCTGCGCAGGCTCGGCTTTTCAAAGCACTGCCGCTTGCGGACTTCGCTTAAAATCCCGGCCTTTTCACACTGTTTTTTGAAACGCCGCAGCGCTGTCTCAAACGGCTCTTTTTCTCTAACGATGATATCCGGCACACATCTCACCCCTTTCCCTGTAGGCTATCCGTACAGGCAAAGCAGGTTCCGGACACCGCGCAATGCACGTAAAAATAGAACCCACCCCTTTCCCGGCTTACTGCACAAAAAAAATATAACTACTTAAAATTACTACACATATATAAACGTTTTATTATAGCCCCAAAACACTAATTGTCAAGGCTATTTTTCAGGCAGGCAGCAGTCCGGCGGTCTCGCGGCTGACAAACGAGCGGATTTCTTCAGCGGTGCTGAACGTGAAGAGTTCGTGGACAATCCGGCGGCACTGGCGGTAATCCATGGATCGCAGGATCTTTTTAACCTCCAGAAGGGCGATAGGGGTCATGCTCAGATCATCGATCCCCAGCCCGAGCAGGATCGGCAGGTACAGGGGCTCGCCGGCCATCTCGCCGCACATGGCAACCGGAATCCCCTGCGCATGCGCCGCGTCGATAATGCGCCGCAGCAGGCGCAGCACGGCCGGGTGCAGCGGCTCATAGAGGTAGGACACCTGCTCGTTGACCCGGTCGATCGCCAGCAGGTACTGTATGAGGTCATTGGTCCCGATGGAAAAGAAGTCCACCTCGCGCGCGATCAAGTCCGCGATGGTGCCCGAGGAGGGCACCTCGATCATGCTGCCGATTTCAATATGCGGGTCATAGGGCTGCTTTTCCCGGGTCAGCTCGGCCATCACGCCGGCCAGGATATCCTTGACCTGCCACATCTCCGTGACGCAGGAAACCATAGGAAACATGATTTTGACTTTACCGTAGGCGCTGGCCCGCAGGATGGCCCGCAGCTGCGTCTTGAAAATGGGGATTTCTTTCAGGCAGAAGCGGATCGCGCGCAGGCCCATGGCCGGGTTCATTTCCTCGGCCACGTCAATCTGCGACATGAACTTGTCGCCGCCGATATCGATCGTGCGCACCGTGACCGGCTTGGGCGCAAGCTGCTCGGCCGCCCGCCTGAATATCCCGAAGAGCTCATCCTCGCTCGGCAGGGTCTGCTTGTTGAGATAGAGGAACTCGGTTCTGAACAGGCCGATGCCGTCGGCGCCGTAGTGCTGCACGGAGTCGAGCTCCTCGACGATTTCGATATTTGCGAGCAGGTTGACCCGGAACCCGTCAACCGACAGCGACGGCAGGCTCTTGTAGCGCAGCAGGCTGCGCTCGAACTCCTCGTATTTTGCCTTCTGCTGGCGGTATTTCAGCAGGGTCTGGGCGTCGGGGTTGACGATAACGGCGCCGTTGGTGCCGTCGACAATGACCATGTCGCCGTTGCTGATCCTGAGGGAGGCGTCATTGAGCGCGACCACGGCCGGTATCTTGAGAGCACGCGCTATGATCGCGGTATGCGACGTCTTGCCGCCGCAGTCGGTGACGAAGCCCAGCACGGTCTTAACATCAAGGCTGGCCGTGTCGGCGGGAGAAAGGTCGTTGGCCACGATAATGGCGTTTTCAGCCGGACGGCTGACAACCTCGACGGTCGTGCCGGCAAGATTGCGCAGAATCCTCTGCTCGATATAGTCGATATCGCTGGTGCGCTCCTGCATGTACTCATCGCTGATTTCGCCGATATTTTTCTTAAACTCGGCCATCACCAGCCCGACCGCCCAGGCAGCGTCGATCTTCTCGTCGCGTATGCGTCTGCTAACGCTGTTGAGCAGCACCTTGTCCTGCAGGATCAGCAGGTGGGTATCGATGATATATTCGCCTTCGGGCACATTTCTTTTGCGGACCTCCTGCTTGGCCCGCTCAAGCTGGGCTTTTGACTCCTCGATGGCCCGGTAAAAAAATGCAATCTGCTGCTCGACGTCCTGGTCGGTCGACAGGCGCACATGCGAAAAATCAGGCCGGCCCCGGTCAACAAGCATTGCCGTGCCGATTATAACGCCCGGCGATGCACCGATGCCGGTCAGCAGTATGTTCTCTTCCATCTCTGGTGCAGCCCCCGTCTGTTGAACATGTCCATGGCCGGCGACCGGACACAGCCTCAGCCGTGCGCGCGGCAGCCCTCGACCACAAGCGTAATTTCGCCCTTCAGCGTCCGCCCCCCCACCGACCGCACAATGTCGGCAAGGCGGCCCCGCATGATCTCCTCGTGCATTTTCGTCTGCTCGCGGGCCAGCACCGCGCGACGGTCGCCCAGGACGGCCAGCATGTCCTCAAGCGTTTTGCCGATGCGGTGCGGGGATTCATAAAAAATCAGCGTGCGCTCCTCCAGGGCCAGGGCCTCCAGGCTTTTTCTGCGCCGGTTTGTCTTGGGCGGCAAGAAGCCCTCGAAGGCAAAGCGGTGCAGCGGCAGTCCGGAAACGCACAGCGCGCTCACCGCGGCGCAGGCGCCCGGCAGGGCCTCAACCGTAATACCGCGCTCAGCCGCGCCGGCCACAAGACGGTAGCCGGGATCGGATATGCAGGGCGTGCCCCCGTCGGTGACAAGGGCAAGCCTCAGCCCCTGTTCAAGGCGGTCAAGCAGCTGCGGCGTCTTGTGCTGCTCATTATGCTCGAAGTAGCTCGTCAGCGGCTTGTGTATATTATAATGGCTCAGCAGCCGCCCGGTCACGCGCGTATCCTCGGCAGCCACAAGGTCGACCTCCGAGAGCACCCTCAGGGCGCGCAGGGTGATATCTTCAAGGTTGCCTATCGGCGTGGCGATAATATAGAGCCTGCCTGCAGCCATGCCCGCTCCGTCAGTGGTTCCTGCCCGGCGCCTTCGCGCCGGCAGTGCGCTCAGCTTAAAGCCTTCGCGCGAAAAGGTCAACCATATAAAACCTATTGCGCGGCTCCCGGCTTTAGGCTACAGTTGCAGGCCATGTTCAGTCCTGATACGCCCAAAATCATCTCACGCCTCTATGACATCATCGCGGCACTTGAATCAGGACTCGCCGGGCGCTTTGCCGTGCAGCCGCATCAGCGCCAGGGCGAGCGGGCCGTATTTGTTGCCGATGGCGGCGGGCGCCGCTTTTTTTACGTCGGCGCCTGGTATGAGCTGTGGTCCCGCAGCGGTTTCCCGCTCTGGTACGGCGTGCACGAGGACTGGGACGCGGCCGTGGTCACAACATTCCTGGCGCGCCACCCCGAAGCGGTCGCATTTGAAGGCTACCGCCTGTGCCGGGCAGAGTGCGCGCCGGTATTTGAAGACGGGCCGCTTGAACCGTTTACGGGACTGATCGAAAGCGAACTGGCCTTCCTGGCGCGCGCATAGAAAACAGTCCCCGCACGCGCCCCGGCCGGGCGCTCATACGTCTGCATAACCGCACGAGGTTTTGCGCACATGTTTGTTGATTATGCCAATGTCATCATCCGCTCCGGCCACGGCGGCTGCGGGTGCGTGTCGTTCAGGCGCGAAAAATACATGCCCAAGGGAGGGCCCAACGGCGGCGACGGCGGCAACGGCGGCGATGTGCTGCTCGTAGGCGACGCCGCCTTGAACAGCCTGGTGAAGTACCGCTATGCGCCGCGCCTGTTCGCCAAAGACGGCAGCCCCGGATCGGGCAGCAACAAAAGCGGCCGCCGCGGGGCCGACATGCGCGCTCCCGTGCCCTGCGGCACGATTCTGCGCGACCCGGAAACCGGCGACGTACTGTGCGAAGTGCTTGAGCCCGATGTGCCGGTGCTTGTGGCCAAAGGAGGCAAAGGGGGCCTGGGCAACCAGCACTTTGCAACCGCCACGCGCCAGGTGCCCCGCTATGCGCAGCCGGGCCTGCCCGGCGTTGAATTCAGGGCCGTGCTCGAGCTCAAAGTCATGGCCGATGTCGGGCTGGTGGGCCTTCCCAATGCCGGCAAATCATCGCTCATCCAGGCGGTTTCCCGCGCACGGCCCAAAATCGGCGACTACCCTTTCACCACGCTTGAGCCGCAGGTGGGCGTGGCTGAACTGCCCGGATTCCGCACGCTGATGATCGCCGACATTCCCGGCATCATCGAAGGCGCCTCCGACGGCAAAGGCCTGGGCATTCAGTTTCTAAAGCATGTCGAGCGCACCCGGCTGCTGGTGTTTGTGCTTGACATATCACCGTACGCCGGGATGCCTGCTGCCCGGGCCCTGGAGGTCCTGCGCTGCGAAATCGAGGCCTTCGGCCACGGCCTTGCGCACAAACCCTTTGTCATCGCAGCCAACAAGACCGATATGGACCCGGACGGCGCCGCGCTCGGGGACCTGCTCGCGCAGCTTGGCCCGGATGATGCCGCCCGGGTGGCGGCGATTTCCGCCCTGCAGCGCACCGGCCTTGAGCAGCTGCTTGAGCGGCTCTACGCCTGCCTGCATAACGGAACATAAATGCGCCCTCTTTTTTTAATTCACATTTTCAGCCTGTTCATATAATATTTACAGGTATCGCGCCGGCATGCGCAATGCCCGCGGGCCGGCGCAGGCAATGAACACTTTTTTAGCAAGGAGCACCCTGTTATGACTGCCTACGCACCGGATTTTGAAAAAGCGCTCGCCGTCGGGCGTCCGCCGAACATCGTCAAGCTGTTTCCGCATTCCAAGGCCCTGATCGTCAGCGGCAAGGTCATCGACCGGGCCATGATCGCCAAGGGCAAAGCCATGACCATTGCGGCCAACGGCCGCTCGGCAGTCGTGATCCGCGGCGCCCTGCAGGCGGCCCAGCGGGCCAACGCGGCCATTATCATCGAAATCGCCAAGTCCGAAGGAGGATCGGGCGCCTACTGCGCGGTCAATTTCTGGAACATGGCCTCGCTGGTCGACCAGATGTGCAATGAGCTGGGCATCACGGTTCCGGTCGCCATCCATGCCGATCATTACGGCATCAAGGGCGACAAGGACGTCAAGGCCGCCAGGACCGAAATACCCAGCATGTTCGAAGCGGGCATCACCTCGATCGCCATTGACGCCTCGCACCTTCCTGACGACCAGAACCTGCTGGCCAACATCGAGCTTGCCCCCTTCGTCCCGTCCTGGGCCGGACTTGAAACCGAGGTGGGCGAGATCAAGGGCAAGGAAGGCCTTTCCACCCCGGCCGAAGCGCTTTTTTTGATACAGGGCCTGAACGCGCACGGCATTTTCCCCGACTGGATCGCGCTCAACAACGGCACCACCCACGGCATCGAGGCCAGTGACGCCGGCATCCAGGTGGAACTGACCGCCGAGATTCACAAAAAAATCGAAAAATACCGTGTTTCCGGCGCGCAGCACGGCACATCGGGCAACAACTCCGACCGCCTGCGGGCCATTGCCGCCAGGACGCATACCACCAAGGCCAACGTGGCGACCGCCCTGCAGATGATCTCCTGGGGGCTTGAGGTCAATGATTACGGCAATGCCATCATGGACGCCGAGAAAAACTTCAACAAGGTCAGGGATGCCGGCGTCACAGAGGAACTCTGGGCGGAAATGGTGGCCTACGCGACCGGCAAGGGCATCAAGGCGGGCGACTATAAAAAGCTGAACCTGCCGTTTGAAAACAAAATCGCCGGCCAGAGCGCTCAGGTGCGCGAGCGCATGGCACAGCGCGTGGCTGATTTCGTCCATGGCATGCTCGTTGACGTGTTCAACGCGCGCGATACGGCCCCGCTGGCGATCGATGCCATTATAAAGGCCGGTTCATATGATCTGGGCCCCAAAACAGGGCGCATCGAAGATCCGGCCGAATGGACCCCGGAAAAAATCAGGACCCGGGCTGCAGGGCTTGCGGGCAGCAGGGGACCTGGCGGTAATTTTGACGACTGACCGGGGTCCCTGCACCGCCCGATCGATGCCGGACACGAACCGCAGCCCCCGCGCAGGCGGGTGCTGCGGTTTTTTAACCAGTCCATACCCGGAGTACATGCACACGCGGCAACAAGCCTGTGCCCGAGGGCAAGGGAAGTATCCATGAGCGCCTTTTCTCACGACCCTGCGCTGCAGCCTTTTTTCCCGGATAACGACTACCGCACCCCGCCGGGACGCGAGCGCCTCCTGCACCGGCTGCTGCTGCGTTCGCGCATCTACTATATGAGCGGCCTGATAAGAATCGTGCTGCGCTACCGGCGGCAGACCCTGAACGGCACGTTTGACAAGGCAACCTGGGCCCGGGCTGCCATGGATTTTTTCGATCTCATGGAGTCCTGCGGGGGCCAGTTCCGCATCTCGGGCCTGAACAACCCGCGCAGCTGTGAAGGCCCGCTCGTGTTCATCGCCAACCACATGAGCACCATGGAAACGATGATCCTGCCGGCGCTGGTGTTCCCCTGGAAAAATGCCATTTTTGTCGTCAAGCAGCAGCTGCGCGATGTGCCGCTGTTCGGCCCCTATGTACAGGACTGCATCGCGGTCACCCGCACAAGCCCTGCCGATGATTTCAAGCAGGTCATGACGATCGGCTGTGAAAAAATAGCCCGGGGCTGCAGCGTGATTATTTTCCCGCAGGCCACCCGCAGCGCAGTATTCGATCCTGAAGCATTCAACACCCTCGGCATCAAGCTCGCCCGCCGGGCCGGCGTTGCGGCCATGCCGGTAGCGCTCAAGACAGACTTCTGGGGCACGGGCGCGCTGATGAAAGATTTCGGCCCGATCAACACGGGCCGCACCATCCACATCGAATTCGGCGAGGCCCTGACCGTATCGGGAGCCGGCAAAGCCGAGCACGAGCGGACGGTCGGCTTCATCCGCGGCCGGCTTCTCTCCTGGGGCGGCCGCTCCCGCTAGCATGCAGCCCCCGGATTCCTGCTTTGCGCCTGTTTTTTTACGCTTGACAAACCTGCCCGTCCATACTATAGTTTGCGACTTAATTTTGCGAAAAAGGAGTACAGCGTGAAAACCTACAGTGCCAAACCGAATGAAGTTCCGCAGGACTGGCTGCTCGTTGACGCCGACGGCAAAACCCTGGGCAGGCTTGCCGTCCAGATCGCCCACCGCCTGCGCGGCAAGCATAAGCCCGCCTTTACCCCGCACGTTGATACCGGCGATTTCATCGTCGTCATCAATGCCGACAAGGTAAAGCTGACCGGCAGGAAGCTCGAGGATAAAAAATACTACCGGCATACCGGCTATCCCGGAGGCATCCGCGAAACCAATGCCGCGGACCTGCTCGCCGCCAGGCCGACCGACATCATCACCGGCGCCGTGCGCGGCATGCTTCCCAAAAACAGCCTTGGCCGCAAGATGCTTTCCAAGCTGAAAATATACGCCGGAAGCGCGCATCCGCATCAGGCCCAGAACCCCCAACCCCTGGAATTGAAAGGCGTGTAAGCAGACCATGGAAGGGAAAAAATACTTCGCTACCGGCCGCAGAAAAACATCCGTAGCCCGCGTCTGGATGGAGCCCGGCAACGGCGCCATCACCATCAACAGGCGCACAATGGATGACTTCTTCGGCGGGCTGGAATTCAAAAAAGCCACCGTGCGGCAGCCGCTGGAACTGTGCGGCGTTGCCGATAAATACAATGTGCATATCAATGTCCAGGGCGGCGGCATCACCGGCCAGGCCCAGGCGATCCGGCACGGCATCGCCCGCACGCTCACCGTCATTGACGAGCAGATGCGCGCAACGCTCAAAAAAGCCTTTCTGCTCACCCGTGATTCGCGCAAGACCGAGCGTAAGAAATACGGCCTCAAAAAAGCCCGTCGGCGTTTCCAGTTCTCAAAACGCTGATCCGGTTACGCTTGGAATGTAGTGCGGCGCATTATACGGGAAGGACCTTGTCCTTCCCTTTTTTTTGGGGAGACTGCCATGCGGATTGCCATTGCGGGTGCAACCGGGTATACAGGACTTGAACTGATGCGGATACTGAGCGCCCATCCGCACATCACGATCGGCGCCCTGACCTCGGAAACCTACGCCGGGCGGGAATTCGCGCATGTCTATCCCGGCTATCTCAAGCGCGATCTTCCGCGGCTTGAACCGCTCGTGCCGGAAACAATCGCCGCGAAGGCCGACATCGTTTTCACGGCCCTGCCGCACAAGGAAGCCATGAGGGTCGTGCCCGCCCTGCTC
>CAIRTM010000070.1 GCA_903881505.1 uncultured delta proteobacterium
CCTCACCACCTATTCGGGCAATTACGACTTTTACCTGCGCGAGCGCGAGATACGGCGCGAGCAGCTGCTGGCGAGCTACCGCCGGCAGCAGGAAATGCTTGCCAAGGAAGAGGACTTTATCGCGCGATTTGCGGCCCGGGCCTCGCATGCCTCACAGGTGCAGTCGAGGGTTAAAAAAATCGAAAAAATTGAACGTATCGAGCTGCCGCCCGAACAGAGGGTTGTAGCGTTCGAATTTGCCGAGCCGCCGCGCTCGGGCGATGATGTTGCCCGTATCGTCGAACTGGGCAAGGTGTGGCTGCAGGATGACGGCTCAGCAAAACCGGTCTTCGGCGGCGTGTCGGGCACGATCAGGCGGCAGGACAAGATTGCCGTGGTCGGCATCAACGGCGCGGGCAAGTCGACGTTTCTGAAAGTGCTGGCCGGCCAGACTGAGGCCACGGCCGGCAGCCTGACCATCGGCGCAAATGTCATGGCAGGCTATTTCAGCCAGCATGCCATGGATGTTCTCAACCCGGATAAAACCGTCTTTGATACCGTGCAGGATGCCATGCCCATGGCAACCATCGGCGTGGTCAGAAACCTGTGCGCGTCATTCCTGTTTCAGGCCGATGCGGTCGAAAAACGGGTCAGGTTCCTCTCCGGCGGCGAGAAGAGCAGGGTGCTGCTGGCAACGCTGCTAGCCCGGCCCTTGAACCTGCTGATCCTTGATGAGCCCACCAACCACCTGGACTTCCAGTCGCGCCGGATCCTTTTGCAGGCCCTGGCAAAATTCACCGGCACGGTGGTGCTCGTGAGCCACGACCGCTATTTCCTGCGCTCGCTGGTGGGCCGCGTGTTTGAGCTTGACCGCGGCGAGATGATCATCTACGAGGGCGGCTATGAATACTACCTCGGAAAATCCCAGCGCAGTATTCAGGCTGCCTGAGCGAACAGGGGGTATCTTCCGGTCTGCCGGCTGCGTACGGGCGGCTGTTTTGCTATTCTTTCATTGCAAGCCTGAAACGTTCATTGTATAAAATACCGTGGCGCAGCGGCGCACGCTGCGGGCACCAATCCGATAATCACACTATGTGTGAAAGGCGGCTCATGCTGCCCAACGGTATGCGCAGACTTGGAAAAGGCTATACAGTGATGCGGCTTTTCATGGCATGCGCTTTTTGCCTTGCGGCGGTCCCGTTTTTTGCAGGTGCGGAGGCAGCAGCAGAAAGCGCGCAGAAACATGCCGATGCTGCTGCCCGGCATGAGCAGGGAGCGGCGTCCGGAGAGGCTGCTGATGTTGCCGCACAACTGACCTCTTTCTGGAATTTTGAACTCTGGAGCTTCGGCGATACCGCCGTCACGGTCAAAAAAGCTGTTGCCGCGCTTCTGATACTTGTTTTCGGCATTATTGCGGTTAAATATTGTATCGACCTTGTTATCCGCAGGCTTCTTATGCGCACCAGGCTGCAGCCGGGCGCGGTTGCGGCCATCGACAAAATGCTGTTTTACTGCGCTGTTTTGCTCGTTGTCCTGCTGGCTTTGCGCCTGGTCAACATTCCGCTTACGATTTTTACATTTCTGGGCGGCGCGGTCGCGATCGGCTTCGGCTTCGGCGCGCAGAACCTTATCAATAATTTCATCAGCGGCCTGGTCATCATGGCCGAGCGCCCGATCAAGGTCGACGACATTATCGAGGTTGACGGGCATTTTGCACGTGTCGAGGAGATCGGCACGCGCTGCACGCGGATACGCACGGGTGAAAACGTGCACATCCTCGTGCCCAACAGCAGCTTCCTGGAAAAGAACATCGTCAACTGGACGCTCTCCGACAAGCTGGTCCGGGCGCATGTGTCCGTGGGCGTAGCCTACGGTTCTCCCGTGCGCGAGGTCGAGCGCCTCATGCTGCAGGCCGCCCAGGAGCATCCCAACATTCAGAAAACACTCAAGCCGTTTGTAGTGTTCAGCGATTTCGGCGAGAGCTCCCTCGTGTTTGAGCTTCATTTCTGGCAGTCGATGCAGGGCATGATGGATATACGCATTCTCTGCAGCGACGTCAGGTTCCGCGTGGATGAACTGTTCCGCCATGCAGGCATCGTCATCGCTTTCCCGCAGCGCGATGTGCACCTCAACACCCTGCGGCCCCTTGAGGTCACGCTGCGGCAGCCCCCCGCATTCACCCCCGGCAGCGAAACAGCGTAGCGGCCTGCAGGGCAGGCGCCTGAAGCGGACGTTACGTCCGGGCCGGGGCCGCGCGGTATTTTTTAACGAATCCCGATGGCTGGTAGCTTTCCTTGGCCTGCCGCAGGCCGGCGTCGCCCAGGTCCTGCTCGCGGTTGATTGAATCGTAAACATCGGGCAGGATTGCGGCAAACGACTGGTTGATGAACTGGTAGAGCCCCCTGTAGCCCTGCAGCGCTTTCTCAAAATGTATGACAAAACAGGTGCCGTTTGCCAGCTCTTCACCGAGGCTGTAGGCAACGGGGCGGTTTGCGACATAATAGATGCCGCCGCACAGCTGCAGCTCCCGGGACTGCTCAAGCGCCTCCCGGGCTGCCCGGTAGTCGCCTTCCTCTCCGTGCTCCTGCCGCCACTGTTCGAGAATGCGCAGCGCTTCAGGTATATGCTCGTCGAGCAGCGGCTTTCCGGTGTAATCGTAACCGCTGATGAAGGCGTTGATCAGGTTGCGTTTCTTTGAGAACCTGCGGCCCTTCAGCTCTGCCAGATCGCAGCGCCGGTAAAGGTAGTCAAAATTGTCCCGGTCCTCGGTCAGCGCATACCCCTGGCGCTCCAAGTCAGTTTTTTGGGTTTCGGTTACGCATTTCATGCAGGCATGGTCGCGGAACAGGCGCGCAAGCAATCCGGGCTCCGGCAGCCCGAACGGCAGCATGAAAAAAGGCCGGCTGTCATCGCTGCCGGTGATGCAGGCAAGACCCTCGCCGACCATGCTTATACGGTAGTGATGCTTTTCGCGGAAGAGGTACAAATTGGCGAAGGTGAATTCGGACACGCCCTCGGCTAGCGTTCGCAGGCTCTGGTGCAGGGCCGGGCGCAGTTCAAGCGTCAATGCGCAGGCGTCCGGGTACCGCGGCAGCGTGTTCATGGCGTTTCGCATCCCTGTGCGTGTCAACTATCGCCGGGATAGTAGCACATGTTGCGTGGATTTGAAACGGTGCCGTCAGGCAGGATTATTGACATCTTAACGGATGTGCAAACAGGAAAGGCCCTGCGGCGGACCGCAGGGCCTTTCCTGTTCAGCTGCAGTGTGCTGGTGATTACAGCGGAATATTGCCGTGTTTTTTAGCAGGCCGGTGCTCGCGCTTGTTGCGCATGGCTGCAAGCGATCGTGCAATGACCTTGCGGGTATCGGCCGGCAGCAGGATGTCGTCGACATAGCCTCTCTGGGCCGCGATATAGGGGTTGGAAAACAGCTCGTCGTATTCCTTGATTTTTTCGGCGCGCTTGGCCTTGGGATCCTCGGCCGCCTTGATTTCGCCGCGGTGGATGATATTGGCCGCGCCGGCCGCGCCCATGACCGCGATTTCGGCCGTGGGCCAGGCATAGACGAAATCGGCCCCCAGGTGCTTGGAGCACATGGCGATGTAGGCGCCGCCGTAGGCCTTGCGGGTAATCAGGGTCATCTTCGGCACAGTGGCCTCGGAATAGCTCCACAGGATCTTGGCGCCGTGGCGGATGATGCCGCTGAATTCCTGGTCGGTGCCGGGCAGGTAGCCGGGCACATCAACGATTGTCAGCAGGGGAATGTTGAACGCGTCGCAGAAGCGGATGAAGCGCGCGGCTTTGTCCGAAGCATTCACGTCGAGCGCGCCGCCCAGCACTTTGGGCTGATTGGCGATAATGCCGATGGTTTCCCCCCCCAGGCGCGCGAAGCAGGTGATCATGTTCTGGGCGAAGTGCTCGTAGGGCTCAAATATTGCGCCTTTGTCGACGATGGATGCTATGACCTGTTTCATGTCATAGGGCTGGTTGGGGTTGTCGGGGATGATCGTTTCAAGCTCGGGCGCTTCCCGTTCGGTTGTATCGCCGGTCTCGACACTCGGCGGGTCTTCCATGTTGTTCGCCGGAAGGTAGGTCAGCAGCTCCTTGATCATGTCCAGGGCGTCGCGGTCGTTTTCGGCCGCAAACTGCGCGCAGCCGCTCTTGGTGTTGTGCATCATGGCGCCGCCCAGTTCCTCGTGACTGGTCTCCTCGCCGGTGACGGCGCGGATGACGTCAGGGCCGGTGATGTACATGTAGCTTGAGTTTTTTACCATGAAAACGTAATCGTTCATGGCGGGCGAGTACACGGCGCCGCCCGCGGTGGGGCCCATGATGCAGGTAATCTGGGGGATCACGCCGGAGGCTGCCGAGTTGCGGAAGAATATCTCGCCGAACCCGAACAGCGCATCGATGCCCTCCTGAATGCGCGCGCCGCCGGAGTCGTTCAGCCCGACGCAGGGGCAGCCGGCCTTCATGGCAAGGTCCTGGATCTTCGTTATTTTCCTGGCGTGCATTTCGCCGAGCGATCCGCCGCGGGCGGTGAAGTCCTGCGCGAAGATGTAGACGGTGCGGCCGTTGACTCTGCCGTAGCCGGTGATGACGCCGTCAGCCGGGATTTCTGTTTTGGGCATGTCAAAATATGCGCAGCGGTGGCGCACAAACATGTCGACTTCCTGAAATGTTCCGGGGTCGAAAAAATAATCGATGCGCTCGCGGGCGGTCAGTTTGCTTTTTGCGTGCTGGTCGGCAACACCTTTTTCGCCGCCCTGCTTGAGGATGGTATTTTTGCGCTTGATCATGTTTTCACGTTTTTCGCTGGCACTCATCAGAACATTCTCCTTTCGTTTATTAGCGGCGTCAGTGAAATGTGCTCACTGAATCCGGTATGTCGTATGCTGGGTTGTTTACCATGCAGGGCATCTGCACTGCAGAGCATCATGCGACGGGGTGAGCGTCGCGCACAAAAAATATAATAGTATCCGAACGATATTATTTGTCAATATATATAACGTTCAAACCCCGGTGAAAGGCTTTTTTTGAGGGCAGGGGCGGCCATCGTTCTTGATTTTTACCGCCGTTTATGGTCTGTTCATACGGGGGTGTGACCGGTCAGCGCCCCTCAGCGACGGTTTCATCGATAGCGGTCCCGGTACGGACAGCGATTGCAGACCCGTGAACCCTGAACAACCCCTGCCGCATGCAGCGTATCCCCGAACCCGAACTCATGACCGACCCGCAGCAGGCCCGGGCCTATGCCGCGGCGGACTTTGAGCAGCCGCATGCGATGTTTGTCCGGCTGTTTCAGGATGCGTTTCCCGATGCGCCCGCTCATGGCTGCGTGCTTGATCTTGGCTGCGGACCGGGCGATATAACCTTCCGGTTCGCGCGGGCCCATCCCGGCTGCAGCGTGCACGGCATTGACGGGTCAGAGGCCATGCTCTGTCTTGCCGAGCAGGCCCTGGCATCCGATCAACTGCTGCGCGGGCGTGTACGCTTTTTCAAGAAAATACTGCCGGTTGCGCCGCCTCCCCTGAAGCGCTATGACATCATCATCAGCAACAGCCTGCTGCATCATCTGGCTGAGCCGCGCGTGTTGTGGAAAAGCGTTTCAGACTGCGCCGCTCCGGGGGCGCCCGTGTTCGTGATGGATTTGAAACGGCCCGAAAGCCGCCAGGCTGCGCGCCGGACGGCTGAGCTGTACGCGGCCTGCGGGCCCGAGGTGCTCAGGAGGGATTTTTATAATTCGCTGCTGGCTGCATTCACGATTGATGAGATACGGGAGCAGCTTGCAGACGCAGGCCTTGCAGGCTTTACCGTGCGGGAAGTCAGCGACAGGCATGTGCTTATCAGCGGGCGGATGGCACGGTGAACGCAGGCGGCCATGCCTGCGGATGTTGACTTTTGCCCGGATGTACGTATAGTTTCCGTGCCTGTGCACGACTGATTCTCAAGGAGGCCGTCCATGATCATTGACGTTCATAATCACCTGAGCCCGCCGTCGTCTGCCTACCGCATGGATGCTGATACCTATCTCGAGACCATGGATGCCTGCGGCGTCGACAAACTCATCATCCTTGGCAAGGATTACGGCCCGGCCGGTGACCAGATCAACGGCAATCTTGCCGACGAGGATACGGCCGCGTTCGTGAAAGCCCATCCCGACCGCTTTATCGGTTTTACGGCCGTTCATCCCGGCAGGCCTGTTCAGGCCAATCTTGAGCGCATTGACCGCGCCGTGCATGAGTTCGGCCTGAGGGGCGTGAAACTCAATCCCGCATCCGGATTTTATCCCAATGATGAGCGCCTCTACCCGGTGTATGAAAAAATTTCAGGACTTGGTATTCCCGTCGTGGTTCATATGGGAATTAAACCTCCGTCTGAAGAAAGCCGTTTAAAGTATTGTCATCCCATATATATTGACGATATTGCCGTTGATTTTCCAGACCTTCGCATCGTGATTGCGCATGCGGCCTATCCCTGGGTTGAGGACCTGATCATGGCCGCGCTGTATGCGCCCAACGTGTCGGTTGACATCTCGACCCTGAACCAGATCGAGGAAGCGCTTGGCTATCCCGTGGTGCTTCCGAGCCTTGAAAAACTGGTCCGCAGCCTGGGGGCAGGCCGCGTCCTGTTCGGCTCTGACGGCATATTCAATTTGGAGCCCCTGATAAGCGCCGTGCGCGGCGCTGATTTTTTGACCGGCAGCGACCGGGAGCTGATATTGTACAGGAATGCGCTCAAGCTGCTCAGCATGTGACAGATAACAGCCGGCAGAGATGCCCTGCAGGCGCATTGACGCAGCGCGATACCGCTGGAGAATGATGAAGCAGTGAGCGGGCCCGGGCGATTCATCGGTAGACGGGCCTGCGCACGTTTCCCGATAGTATGCATTGATTCTGCATACCTGCACACCGCGGGCTGTGCCGGTGCGCTCTCAGCAAACCGTACACGGGGAGGAATGCCATGTTCGTTCAGCAGTTTTTTGTCAAGGGCCTTGCCCACAGCTCCTATCTTTTGGGCGGCGCATCAGCGTGTGCCATCATCGACCCCCGGCGCGATATCGGTATCTACCTGCAGGCGGCACGCGATATGGGCATGAACATAACCCATATTCTCGAAACCCACCTGCATGCCGATTTCATCTCTGGCCATCTCGACCTTGCGGCGGCAACAGGCGCTGTAATCTATGCGCCCAGGGCCGGTACGTGCGCATTTAAACACATGGCCGTTGCCGGGGGCGACACGTTCGCTCTCGAGGATATGACCATCCGGGTGCTTGACACCCCGGGGCATACGCCCGAGCACGTGTCCTACGTGGTGGTCGACCGCTCGCGGGGCAGCGAGCCTGCCGCGGTGTTCTGCGGCGACACGCTTTTTGTCGGCGATGTGGGCAGGCCCGACCTGTTCCCCGGCATCGCTGAAAGCCTGGCATCAAAGCTCCATGACAGCCTGCACGGAAAGCTGCTGACCCTGCCGCCTTTCTGCGAAGTCTATCCCGCGCACGGGGCGGGTTCGCTGTGCGGCAGGGCCATGGGCGCGATGCGCACCTCGACGATCGGCTATGAAAAGAAATACAACGCTGCGCTGAAAATAAAAGACAGGAAAAAATTTATCGCCTCGCTCACAACCGGCATGCCGGCCGCGCCCGACCATTTCAGCCGCTGCAGCGCCATCAACGGCAAAGGCCCGGCGCTCGTTGAAAAGCTGCCGCCGCCGGCAGCGCTCGGGCCGGCGCGGTTCAAAAAAGCCATGGCGCAGAAAAAGACAGCGGTGCTTGACTGCCGCTCCACGGCAGCCTTCGGCGGAGGCCACATCCCGGGCTCTTACCATATCGATTTCGGCAGCAATTTTTCGACATTCGCAGGCTGGATTCTGCCGCCCGATATGCGGCTTCTGCTTGTGGCCGAGAGCGCGCAGCAGGCAGCTGAGGCGGCCGTGCTGCTGCGCCGCGTGGGCCACGACCGCGCGGCCGGGTTCCTCGACGGAGGCATCTATGAGTGGGCAAAGGCGGGCTTGCCGCTTGGCACGCTGCCCCAGGTGTCCGTGCATCAGCTGCGCGACCGGATGAAGGAAAGCGGCCGCTTCACGCTGCTCGACGTGCGTACGCCGCGCGAATTCGAATCGGGCCATATCGACGGGGCTGTCAACATCCCTGCGCCTGAACTGCGCAGCCGTTTCAACGAGCTGAACGCAGATTTGCCGGTGGCCGTTATCTGCAATACGGGGCACCGCTCCAGCATGGGCGCGAGCCTTTTGAAACAGCGCGGATTAAAGTATGTGCTCAATGTCGCCGGCGGCACGACGGCCTGGGCCGGTGCCGGGCTCTCCGGGCCCTGCGCCGCATGCGAGCAGGTGCACGGCCCGCGCGTGTAGCCTGACGTGCCAGCTGCCACACTGTTAAGGGGAGGAAGCCATGGAGTTGTTTACCGCACACATCTGGTCGCCGTATGCCGCTGGCGCGATAATCGGCCTTTTGAACTGTGTCGCCATCGTTGTCTCGGATAAATTTATCGGCTGTTCGACGGCTTTTTCGCGATCGAGCGGCATGCTGGAAACGTTCGCCCGCGGCGCAGCTGCGGCTGAAAGGCCGTATTACAAAAAATTTACACCCGAGATCGACTGGGAGTGGATGCTCGTTGCGGGCATTGCCGCGGGGGCATTCCTGTCGGCCCTTCTATCGGGCGGCCTGCAGGCAGTCTGGGTGCCCGGCCTGTGGGCTGAAACCTTCGGTCACAGCGCGCCGCTGCGCGTTGCCGCGGCGTTTGCTGGCGGCGTCCTCGTTGCCTTCGGAGCGCGCTGGGCAGGCGGCTGCACCAGCGGGCACGGCATCAGCGGCACCATGCAGCTGGCCGCGAGCAGCTGGGTCGCGGTCCTGTGCTTTTTCGCCGGCGGCATCGCCACGGCGATGCTTCTGTATTAACGGAACGCACGGCGCAGGCAGGATCGGCCGGTACGAGTGTACAGCACTTTCAGGGAGCGCACGGCGATGACACTGCATACCAATAAGCGGGCTCAGCGCATCATCGGTTTCGTGATCGGCATCGGGTTCGGGTTTGCCCTGCACAAGGGAGGCGTCACGGATTTCGACGTGATCGTGAACCAGCTGCTGTTCAGGGATTTCACCGTAGTAAAGATCATGCTGTCGGCTATGATCACCGGCATGGCGGGCGTGTACCTGCTGCGGCATTTCAGCCTTGCGAAGCTGCACCCGAAACCTGGTTCGCTCGGCTCAACCGCCGCGGGCGGCCTGGTCTTCGGCGCCGGGTTCGCCCTGCTGGGCTACTGCCCCGGCACGGTGGTTGCCGCCGCCGCCCACGGCAGGCTTGACGCGCTTTGCGGCGGCGTGCCGGGCATGCTGGCCGGCGCGGCCCTGTTCGCCGCCTGGTACCCGCGCCTTGCAGCAGCCGTTTTGAACCGGGGCTCTTTCGGGGAGCGGACCCTGCCGGAGATTTTCAACGTCTGCCCGTGGCGCATTATTATTATCATCGAAGTCGCGGTGCTGGCACTTTTTTACTGGCTCGAACACGCAGGTCTGTAGGGCCGGCCCTCGCCCTTTTCCCGGAGAAAAGTCGTGTACCCCAGAACGTCCAAGCTGCTCCATGCGCCTTCCCCCCCGGTGCTGTTTGTCCTGCGCGAACTGCTTGACCGGGGATGTCCCCGGCCCGGGCAGAAGGGCATGCCTGCGGCCTTTGGAGCCGGGTTTTCAGCATTTGCGGCGCTTCTTGAATTCGGCACCGCGTAACGCCACAGGGCTGCACGCCCGTTTATTAAGGGCCTTCAGCCGCAGCGCTTCGCGCACGCTGTTTTCTTTTGTCTTGACAATGTCACATGCACTAAGAATAATCGTCATGCACCGGCCTGCGGCATCATATGAAGCTTGGTTGACCCTGCAGATGTGCCGGAGCGCCTATTGAACGGTATGGAATTCAATGGCGTGCGCGAAAAAAAATCCCTGTCCCGACTGTACGTTCTGCCAGTGGTGTTCCGACACGCGCTGCGCGGTCTGCCTGGGAACATGTGCGCGCTGTCCGAAAAAAACCGTGCAGGAGCAGATCGATGAATACGAACGCAACAACCCCGGACGGCCGCAGGCCGATCAGCCGATTCTGTACAAAAAAACTTCCGGCAACGGGTAAGGCGGCCGCTGTTGCTCTTGCCGTCCTGCTGTGTGCCCGCGTATCCGTGTGCCGGGCCGCCGGCGATGCCGACCTGTCGAAACTGCAGCCCGGCATGGCGCTGCCGGCAATGCGCATCGCGCAGGACCTCACCCCCGAGCAGCGCAGCTATCTGGGCCTTCCCGGCCGCCTGATCGGCATGTTCATGGGCAAAGGCTTCAAAGTATCCGATATCAGGGCTGACGTTGTCGTGATTGAATTTTTCAACGTCTACTGCACGTCCTGCCAGAAGCAGGCGCCGGTCATGAACGAGGTCTATGAGCGGGTGAGCACCCGGGCGGACATGCGCGACCGGGTCAGGTTTTTTGGCATCGGCGCGGGCAACAACCAGCAGGAGGCCGCCATGTTCATGCGTCGTTATTCGATCGGGTTCCCGATGTTTCCCGATCCCGACTTTGCCAATTATGAGGCTGTCGGAGAGCCGGGCGCGACTCCCCTGACAATCATCGCCCGGAAGCACGGCAGGGAGCTGCTGGTTGTCAGCGCGCACGCGGGCCTTGTGAAAAACGCCGATGTTATCATGACGGCAGTACGAGGTGCCCTGGCCAGTACTGCTGAAACGCTTTTGGCTCAGCGGACGCAGGCAGAAACAGCACAAAGCGTGAAACGGCCGCGCATCGACCTTGATATGAGTGCTGATGAGGTTGAAAAAGCCGTGCTTGCCAGCATGCGCAGGGCTTCAGGCGGCGATGATTCCATTACAGGCGTGCGAAAGGTGAACTATCCGCGCAGCGGAGACATCTTCGTGGCTGAGCCTGCAGGAACGGCTCCTGCACTGTACGCGCAGGTTGTCAGCCGGCCGCCCACCTGCGACGTGTGCCACGGCGTGCATTTTGTGCTGGTATTCGACGATGCCGGCATCGTGCGTGATTTCGAGCCCCTGCACCTGACAAAATACGGCAATGTCGTGTGGACCACATATGACGCCGATTTCATGCGGCGCCATCTGATCGGCCTGGATGTGCGGCAGCCCTTTGAGTTTAATCCATCAATCGATTCCGTGACAACGGCCACCATGACTTCCGTGATTATCTACAACAGCGCCCAGCGCCTGCACGACGTTCTTCGGGAAATCAGGGCGAGATAGCCTGCGGTGTCAGTCGTGACGTCTCGTATGCAGGAAAATGCGCTATTGGAAAAATGCAAGCTGCCGCCTTGACCCGCGAGCACCCCTGACATAGCCGAGCTCGTAGAGAAACGCCTCAAAGTCCTCGATTTTTCCGCGGTCGATCTCCGGTGAGAAACGCATATGCCCGATTGCCTGTTCAAGCACATCATGCGGCATGCCGGTATAGCGGCCGGCAATGCCGAGCGCTTCCGCGGGGTGCTCGGCGATAAAGCGGCAGGCCCGTGCGTGCGCCCGGCTGATTTTTTCAGCCGCATCCGGACGGGCCCGTACCAGGCGGTTATGCGCAATCAGCACGCAGCATGGATGCTGCGGCCACAGCGTGTGTGAGCGCTCAACGATGGATCCGCTGCCTTCAAAGGCGGCCCGGCTTGGGTAGGGCTCCCATGCTATGAAGCAGTCGATGCTGCCTGACGTGAGTGCCTGCAGCATCTCGGGCGGCTTTAATACCATCATGCGCAGCATGCCGGGCGCAAGCCCCGCGCTGCGAAGGCCCCTGTTCAGCAGGCAGTCCTGCATGGTGGCATGCCCGGGTATGGCCACGGTTTTGTTCCGCAGCTGCGCAAGCGACCGGCAGGCGCCGGGCCTGCACACCAGGGCCGATCCCTCGGTATTGACCTGCGCCAGGATACTGATGTCGGCCACGCCGTTCAGCGCGGCTGTGGCCGCGGGAGCCAGGCCCACATAGCCGGCATCGAGCTCGCCGGCCGCAATAGCGCTCATCAGCTCGGGGCCGGCGCGGAAAATGCCGCCGATGTTCACCTCCAGCCCCTCGTCGGCAAAAAAACCCTTTTCGATGGCTACGAACGCGGGCAGGTGATGCAGGTCGCTTTGCAGGTAGCCCAGGCGTATCGTGTTTTCTCCGACACCGGTGCGGGAGCAGCCGCAGGAGACCGCCAGCGCGCAGGCGATCAGCACAAAGGCGTAAAAAGCGTGCGGTGATTTCATGGCTTTTGCCGCGTTTTTGTCGATATATGAATGTGAAACGGAGCCGGCATGCGGGCCATTGTTACAAAAGATCATGGTGAATGCAATAACAGAATGAAAAACAGCAGGCATGGGACAGGTAAATTATGCATCTTCGGACTGCCGGCAGCCCGTGCACGGGTATTGACTCGCACCCGGCTATGCCGTATGGTTTCTCACGTGCGCTCCGTTCCCTCGTGGTGCCGGCGCCGGTTGCGTCATGAGCACTGCATCCTCTGTACCTGATTGTCGGGAGAAGTATGTCTTCGTTGCGTCAGCGCCTGCGGGAGCTTGCCCGTCCCATTCGCACAGCGATCATCGGCACCGGATCGATCGGCACCGGCCTTGCCTACCAGTGCGGCATTACGCCGGGGTTTCATCCGGCAGCTGTCGCGGATGTTGATATCGCCAAAGCCGAACAGTGCGCGCGCCTTATGAACATGTCCTATGAAATAGTCGAGAACGATGCGCAGCTGACATCGGCCTTTGACAGGGGCGTGCTGGCAGTCAGCCCGGACGCGCTCCTGCTGGCGGCTTCCGACCGCGTCGATGTCATGATCGAAGCCTCAAATGCGGTCTATGAAGGCGCCCTGCATGCGCATACCGCCCTGCAGCACGGCCAGCATGTCGTGATGATGAATTATGAGGCAGAGCTCATGTACGGCCCGCTGCTGCTGAGCCAGGCGCGGACCAGCAGCCGTGTGTACACATGTGCGGACGGAGACCAGCCGACTGCCATCAAGCAGCTTGTTGACGACATCGAGCTTTGGAACCTCGAGCCGGTCATGCTGGGCAATATCAAGGGATTTCACGACCGCTACACGGACCCGGCGAAAATCGCTCCTGAAGCCGATAAACGGCGGCTTGACCATACCATGTGCAGCGCCTATACCGACGGCTCGAAGCTGAACGTCGAAATGGCCGTTCTTGCCAACGGCCTCGGCGCCCGCATTCTGCGCCCGGGCATGACCGGGCCGCGCATGGGCTCCATTTATGATATTTTTCAACATTTTGATTTCGAAAAGCTCTGGCGTTCGGGCGATGCGCCCATTGTTGACTACGTTCTGGGGGCCCGGCCCAAAGGGGGCGTTTTCGTGATTGGATACACAGACGACGCCTATCAGCAGTTTACGTTCTCATGGTTTCCGCCTGATGTGGGGCCGGGGCCGTTCTATCTTTTTTACCGGCCCTACCATCTGGGCCACATCGAAGCCCTGCGCTGCGCAGCCGAGGCCTTTCTCGACCACTCGGCGCGCCTTGCCCCGGTCTTCGGCATGCGGACAAATGTGTTCTGTTATGCAAAGCGGGACCTCAGCGCAGGCGAGGTTCTCGACGGAATGGGCGGGTATTTGACCTACGGGCTGATTGAAGCTGTCGATTCAAAATCGGATACTGACGAAGGTCTTCCGCAGCTGATCTCGGGCGGCGCGCGGCTGATTCGTGACGTCCGCAAAGACAGCCGCATCGCGTTGAAGGACTGTGATCCGGGCCCGTGTTCCCAATCCTACGGGCTCTACCGCCGGGCCCGCGGTCTCGCGCAGCCGGCACCGGAGCGTGGGGCCCTATAGCGGTCGCTTTACGGGGATACACCATGCCCGGACACGGCTGAGCATGCGTGGCTTCTGGGATGCAGGGTGTCCGGGCGCGTGCCAGGTGCCCGCCGTGGTGTGGATGACCGGGTAGTGGCGGCCATGTTTCTTTATGATCGCAGCAACAGTCGGCGCATACACGCGCGGGTCGGCCGGTCCGGTTGAGCGGTGATATACGTCCCCGGGCAGTACATACACCCCCAACCCCTTCATGCCGAGCGTCAGGCAATAGTCGGCGATAAACAGGTGCCAGCCGCTGCAGGTCCCTTCGTCAAAGCGCACCTGCCTGAAAACCGAAGCGGGCGTTATCGCCACGCAGCCGTCAAGGGTCTGCGTTTTCAGGGGGGTTTTTCTCGGCTTTCGTTTGCTGACACGTTTTGCGGGCTCACCGTGCCAAACACTCGCCGTCATTTTGCCGTGAGCGGTTCTGCCGGCAACACCTGCCGCTCCGAAATCAGGCAGGCAGGCGATATGCCGCTCGGCATCGCGCAGCCAGGATGGCGAGAGCATCTCTACGTCCTGATGAATGAACATGAGCAAATCTCCCCGGGAGGAACATCCCGCGCTGTTGAGAGCAGGCACGGCGGCCTGATGCTGGCCCCGGGTATTGTCGATGGTGATAAGCTCAAAGTCGATATCCTGCCGTTTTAGCCCCCGGAGCAGATAGCGCTCCAGCTGCTCCGTGTCGTTATAAATACACATAACCGAGATCATGTAACACAACGTCCTGTATTACGCACAATGTCTCATCGCCGCCCCTGGGGTACAAGGGTACAGCGTTGTCCCTTTATACGGTGCGCTGTTCGAACCATACATGCTGTTTATGCTTTCAGGGGCTTCCAGCCGCGCAGCAGCTCAACCAGCAGGCGCACGCCCACTCCGGTCGCACCCTTGGGAGCGTAGGGCTTGGGCTGCTGGGCCCAGGCCGTGCCGGCGATGTCGAGATGGGCCCAGGGCGTGGCGCCCGTGAATTTTTTGAGGAAGCATCCGGCGGTGATGCTGCCGGCGCCCTTGCCGCCGACGTTTTTTATGTCGGCGATGTCGCTTTTGATCTGTTCGTCGTACTCGGCAAACAGCGGCAGAGGCCAGATTTTCTCGCCGGTGCGCTCGGCGGCGGAGCGCAGGCGCCCGATTAGCTCCTCGCTCGTGCCCATCACGGCCGAAACATCGTTGCCGAGCGCGATGATGCAGGCCCCGGTCAGGGTCGCAAGGTCGATGACGGCCTGCGGCTTGTAGCGTTTTGCATAGTGCAGCGCGTCTGCCAGGATCAGCCGGCCTTCGGCATCGGTGGTGATGATCTCGATTGTTTTGCCCGCCATGGAGGTGACGATGTCGCCCGGCTTCAGGGCGCTGCCGCCGGGCAGGTTCTCGGTTGCCGGTATCAGGCCGACCACGCGCACGGGCAGCTTCAGCCGGCTGCAGGCCTGCATGGCGCCGAGCACCGCTGCCCCGCCGGACATATCGGTTTTCATTTCCTCCATGTTGAGGGCCGGTTTGATCGAGATGCCGCCGCTGTCAAAGGTGATGGCCTTGCCGACCAGCACGACGGGCGCGCTGTGCGCGGCCCTCGGGGGCGCGTACTCGAGCACGATAAAGCGCGCAGGCTCGTGCGAGCCCTGCGCGACCGCCAGCAGGCCGCCCATGCCGAGTTTTTTCATCCTGCTTTCGTCAAGCACGCTGCAGGAAAGCCCGCATTGTTTCGCGATTGTGCGTGCCGTGTGGGCCAGATAGCCCGGCGTTGCCGTGTTGCCCGGATGGTTCACCAGATCGCGGGCGAGGCACACGCCCGTGCATACCGTCTCGGCATCCTTGACAGCGCCTGCAGCCAGCGCGGAGTGCTCCCTGCCCGAGCAGATCGTAATCTGTTTGAAATCGGCATCGTCGCCGCTGTCGGATGCGGTTTTGTATTGGCGGAAGGTATACAGTCCCAGCAGCGCTCCTTCGCACAGGGCAGCGGCGCGCCGGGCCGGATCAAACGCGGCGCCAGGAATCAGCTGCAGGGGCAGGGCGGCGCTCATCAGGCCTGCCTCGCGCGCGGATTTCACAGCCCGGGCCGCAACGGCGCGCACCCGGTCAAGGGTGAGGTCCTTCTCCTTGCCCAGCCCGATCACGAGCACCCGTTTGGAGGCCAGACCCTGTGACGGGTAGAGCATGCAGGTCTGATTCAGTTTGCCGGTAATGTCGGTTCCGGCCGCGCTGATTATTCCGCCGGCAGCCCGGTCGATTTCGGCCGCAGCGCCGGAGAGTTTCTTCCAGCCTTCAAAGACACCTGCAACGACTGCGTCTTCCTTGACTCTTTCCAGGGATGTGCTGATGATCCTGGTCTTCACTCGGACCTCCTTCGGATGCTGCATGTGTAATTCAACTTCCCGGGTAATCGGAAATTCAGTAATGCGGCAAGCGGCTGCATGGTTATGAAAACCCCAGCCGCCTGAGCGCTTTGGGGTCGTCGCGCCAGTTTTTTTCAACCTTGACGAAGAGCTCCAGAAAAACTTTGTAGCCCATGAAGGCCTCGATCTCGCGGCGCGAGTCCGTGCCGATTTTTTTGATCATGCTGCCGCGGCTTCCCACGATAATGGCTTTCTGGGAGTCCTTTTCGACAATGACGCTCGCGCGGATAAAGGCGCCGCCGCCGGTTCTCTCCTGCATTTCCTCGATCACGACCGCGCTGCTGTAGGGGATTTCCTCACGGGTGTTTTTGAACACCTGCTCGCGGATGAACTCGGCGATAAAGTCGCGCTCGATCTGGTCGGACATGATGTCCTCGGGGTAGTAGGGCGGGCTTGCAGGCAGGCACGCAGCGGAGAGGTTCACCAGTTCATCCACGTT
Organism: uncultured delta proteobacterium; assembly: GCA_903881505.1. Classification (GTDB taxonomy): domain Bacteria; phylum Desulfobacterota; class WTBG01; order CAIYCZ01; family CAIRTM01; genus CAIRTM01. The sequence goes on from CAIRTM010000070.1 coordinate 16,665, forward strand.
ATCGCCCTGCAGGGCCGAGACCGGTACGATTTCGGTGAAATCCATCATCGCGCTGAAGCGTCCGATCAGGGGCAGCAGTACGTCCTTGCGGACAAGGTCAACCTTATTGATAATCAGGAATGTCGGTTTGCCCAGCTCGCTCACCTGCTGCGTGAGCTCGAGCTGCTCCGGCGACGGTTCGCCGGCTTCCGTGAGCAGGTAGATGATGTCTGCGTCGCGAAACGTGGCCCGGGCCGATTCAACCATGCACTCGCCCAGCCGGTCGTGCGGGCGGTGAATGCCGGCGGTGTCGAAAAAAATCATCTGTGCTTTCTGGGTGGTCAGGATGCCGCGCACCACGCCGCGCGTGGTCTGCGGCTTGGGTGTGACGATCGAGAGCTTCGAGCCCACAATGCGGTTCATCAGGGTTGACTTGCCCACGTTGGGCAGCCCGGCCAGCGCTATGTAGCCGGCCCTGAAGTCTTCGCGTGCGGCTGTTCCGGTCATTGCGGCCTCAATCCGGATTTTTCTGCTGTATGCGCGCCCAGGCATCGCGCAGCCCCACGGTGCGGTTGAATACGGGGCGCCCGGAAGCGCTGTCGGGATCAGCGCAGAAGTATCCCATGCGCTCGAACTGGCAGGATGCTCCGGGCTGCAGCGCGGCGAGCGCCGGTTCGCAAAAGCAGGAGCAGAGGGTTTCAAGCGAGCCGGGGTTGAGCCGGTCAAGAAAGCTCTCGCCTGCTCCGTCGCGGTCCGGATCCTCGACGCTGAACAGACGGTCGTAGAGCCGCACTTCCGCCTGGGCGGCGTGCGCAGCCGAAACCCAGTGCAGGGTGGCCTTGACCTTTCTGCTGTCGGGAGCATCGCCTCCGCGCGTTGCCGGGTCATAGGTGCAGCGCAGCTCCACAATCTCGCCGGCCTCGTTTTTTACGACCCCGGTGCAGGTTATGAAATAGGCGTACCGCAGGCGCACTTCGCGGCCCGGAGAGAGCCGGAAGAATTTCTTGGGCGGGTCCTCCATGAAATCCTCGCGCTCGATGTAGAGCTCCCGGGAGAAGGGAACCTGCCGGATGCCTGAGGCAGGGTCTTCCGGGTTGTTCACGGCCTGCATGTGCTCAACCTGGCCGGCAGGGTAGTTCTCTATAACGACTTTCAGCGGCCGCAGCACGGCCATGTAGCGCGAAGCGGTTTTATTCAATTCCTCGCGCACGCAGTGCTCGAGCAGGGCGACATCCACCGTGCTGTCTTTCTTGGCCACGCCGATACGGTCGCAGAAGGCCCGGATTGCCGCGGGAGGATAGCCCCGCCTGCGCATCCCCGAGATGGTCGGCAGGCGCGGGTCGTCCCAGCCGCGGACAAAGCCCTCGCGCACGAGCTGCAGCAGCTTGCGCTTGCTCATGACCGTATAGGTCAGGTTCAGCCGCGCGAATTCGATCTGCTGCGGGCGCGTCGGAAGATTTCCGGCGTTCTCAAGCGCCCAGTCATACAGAGGCCGGTGGTCCTCGAACTCGAGCGTGCAGATCGAATGCGTTATACCCTCGAACGCGTCCGAGAGCGGGTGCGTGAAATCATACATGGGATAGATGCACCAGGCATCGCCGGTGCGGTGATGGCTCTCGTGCAGGATGCGGTACAGCACCGGATCGCGCATGTTCAGGTTGGGAGAGGCCATGTCGATTTTCGCGCGCAGCACGTGCGCTCCGTTGGGGTATTCCCCTGCGCGCATGCGCTCGAACAGCTCAAGGTTCTCCTGCACGCTGCGGTCCCGGAAGGGGCTGTTTTTGCCGGGCTCGGTGAAGGTGCCGCGGTAGCTGCGGATCTCGTCAGGGGACAGGCTGCACACGTAGGCCTTGCCGGCCCTTATCATGGCGATGGCGCATTCATACAGGCGCTCGAAATAATCGGATGCGTAAAACATCCGGTCCTGCCAGTCATAGCCCAGCCAGCGCACGTCGCGGATGATGGACTCGACATACTCGACTTCTTCTTTGGACGGGTTGGTGTCGTCGAAGCGCAAATTGCACAGGCCGCCGAACTGCGCGGCGATATTGAAATTCAGGCAGATCGATTTGGCATGCCCGATATGGAGGTATCCGTTGGGCTCGGGAGGAAAGCGGGTATGCACGGCCTGCGGGGCGTACTTGCCGGCGGCCAGATCGGCCTTGACGATGTCGCGGATAAAATCGCTGCCTGCTAATTCTTCCTGTACTTCCATATGCCGCATCCCTGCGGGTTTCATGCATGCCGGCGCAGCCGGAGAAACCCGAAAAATAAGGTTGAAAAAAAAACAGATAGTAGCATAGTACTGCATGGTATGCACCGGATATTTTGCCGCTCTTTTGAAACGTCCGTTCCCCGCATCCTTTTTACTGCAGGGCGCGGGAGCAAACGCCGTGGTGAGTGCACGCCGTATCGGGCGGCCCTGGAAGATATTTTTTCAGCTGCCGGTTCAATCACGATGTACGCTGCAGCGCCTGCGCCCGCGCATGCGTGCGGCACCGCACCCGATGGCACGTTCCGTGCTTGGCATTGAAATTTTTTTTTATGCTTTATCCTTGTCGCACTTTTTTTTTTGGTATATATTTCCCGTGCGTAAAAATTGGCTGCAGATAAGGGATGAATGTGGACAAGATACCGGATGAAGCGCGGCGGAAGCAGATCATCGAGATGCTGCAGGACAATATGAACGCCGAGTTCCGGGCTACCCTGCAGTACATCTGCCACCGCATCGCTGTCTACAGCCGCGACAGCGTCCTGGGCGAATCGTTCAAGTCGGCCGCGCTCGACGAAATGGCCCATATCCTGTATTTTTCAGACATGATCGACAAGCTGGGCGGCAGGCCCGGCTTTACGGAATGGCCTGTCCGCTCCGGCGGCACTATTGCCGACATGCTGCAGGCCGACATCGCGCTCGAGCATGAAGCCCGCGAGCGCTACGCCGCACAGCTCGAGGCCCTGGCCGACCAGCAGCAGCTGCACGCGCTGATCGCGTCCGTGCTGTCCGACGAAGAAGAACATCACGCCGAATTCAGCGGCTACCTTGCGCGCTGCTCAGGCGATATAATGAAACAATGAAGCGGCGCGCGCGGCGGGCCGCAGGGGGGAATGTTGAGTATCCTCATTCCGGAGTTTGTATCCACATGACACGCGACACCGTTTTATGCAAGGCCCGCAGCATGCCGCGGCATATCCCGCTGGAAATATGCGTTCCCAATCCGGCACATCCGGCATGCAAGCAGTGCGATTCAGCCAGAATCGAAGATTTGAAACCGGAAGACCAGGCGCGCCTCAGGAGCCAGGATTCAACCGAAGCCGGCGAGGATGAAGAACTCTTCGATGAGCCCGCGGAAATCGAGCCCGGCGAAGAAGATTTCGAAGAATTTGAAGAGGACTGATCCGCGGTCCCCGTGTTTGCTGACACGCTGCCGGCGCACACTGCTTTACACGGCCGATGAGGGTATGCCCCCCGCAGCGGCCCTTCCGCACAGATCCGGGGATTACAGTGATGCCCGATACGTTTTTCGCCGCTGATGTTCACCTCGGCCTCGACAGCAGCAGGCGGCAGCAGACCTTTGTCGATTTTCTCGCGCATGTGAGCTCACGCGGCGGCAACCTCTACCTGCTCGGCGATTTTTTTGACTTCTGGGCCAACAACCGCGCCGTACTCAGGAGCATGCTGCCGGTGCTGGAGCGCCTGCGCGAACTGAGCGCAGCGGGCGCGGCCGTCGGATTCATTTACGGCAACCGCGATTTTTTGGTTCCCTCCGCAACGCTTGAGCCGTTCGGCATCACCTTCCTCGGCGAACAGGCCGATATCGTCCTCGGCAGCCAGCGCGTCCATGTCACGCACGGCTACACCCTGTGCCTGAACGACGCTCCGTTTCTGGCCTATAAAAGAATTATGTGGCCGGTCTTCAGGATGCTTGACCGGCTGCTGCCCGGCGCGGTCGCAAATTACCTCGTGCGCACGCTCGTCCTGAAAAGCAAAGACCCCGGCGCGCAGAAACAGGCGCCCGGGACGCGTTTCCATTTCACGCGTGACGCAATCGAAGCCCATTTTAAACGCGGAATAGATGCCGTCATCTGCGGCCATACTCACGCCGAGGAATCCTTCAGCAGCGGGGGCAGGCAGTTTTTCGCGCTCGGCAGCTGGGACGACACGCTGGGGCCGTACCTTGTGCACCGCGATGGGGCATTCATCCGCGAAACCTTTGCGGCAACCTGAGCGCTACAACCTTTCATTCCTCCCCGGCGGCGGCATGCAGATTGATCCGAGCGGCACATCGAGCCTGCTCTATTTTGACAGGCTGCGCGACTGCAGCGGACTCGCGCATGCGCTGTCCACGCGCAACGGAACGCCCGGCGAGCCCGGCGGGCTGGACCTTGCATGGAGCCCCGGCGATGATCCCGAACCGGTGCGGCGCAGGATCGCATCCGCGGCGGGTGATCTCGGAGTTGACCCCCGTGCGGTGTGCTGCGCCCTGCAGGTGCACGGAAGCACGACAGCCTGCATTGATGAGCTGCCCGCGGAAGACCCGCAGGCCCCCTGCCGCGTATGGGGGCAGTGCGACGCGCTCGTCACCGGCAGGCCCGGCATAACGCTGCTCATACGGGTTGCCGACTGCGTGCCGCTTGTGCTCTATGATCCGGTGCAACGGGTCGTGGCAGCGGTTCACGCGGGCTGGAAGGGAACGCTGGCGGGCATCGCAGCGGCGGCCGTGGAACGCATGGGCGAGCGCTACGGGTGCAGGCCGGCCGATGTGCTGGCCGGGATCGGGCCGTCGATCGGGCCGTGCTGTTTTGAGGTGGGCGATGACGTCGCTGAGCTGTTTCGCGCAGGGTTTGACGGGGCAGGGCGCTGCATGATGATGAACTGCCGGGCGGTAACCATCGATCTGCCGGAGGCCAACCGGCTGCAGCTCGTCGGCAGCGGCGTGTCGCCCGGCAATATCGAGGTCGCTGGAATCTGCACGTGCTGCCGGTCAGATGTCTTCTTTTCTCACCGTGGTGAACAGGGAAAAACCGGACGTTTCGGACTGTTTGCTTCGTTGCGCGCCTGAACCGTGCCGTTTCTGCCGGGGACGTATCCGCAGGATGGTGTCGGTGCGCTCGAATCGTTTTTCGCTCTGCGGATAATCAAGCGTGCAGTGCAGGCCGCGGCTTTCCCTGCGCCGCAGGGCGCTCGTGACGATCAGCTCGGCAACGGTAGCGATGTTGCGCAGCTCGATCAGGTCCGCGGTAATGACAAAATTCCAGTAATACTCGCTGATTTCTTTCTGCAGCATGCGGATCCTGCGCAGGGCCCGCTCCAGGAGCCTGGTTGTGCGGACGATGCCGACGTAGTTCCACATCAGCCGCCTGATTTCATCCCAGTTATGCGCTATCACGACCGCTTCGTCGATATTGTGCGCGTTGCCCGGATCCCATGGCGGGATCGAACGGGGGGGCTGCGGAAGCCTGGCGGCCCGGACGGATGAGGACTCGGCTGCCCGGTGGGCGAACACGATTGCCTCAAGCAGCGAGTTGCTCGCGAGCCGGTTGGCGCCATGCAGGCCCGTGCAGGCTACCTCGCCGGCTGCGTACAGGCCGGCTATGGTGCTTTGGGCCGAACTGTCCGTCAAAACGCCGCCGCAGATATAGTGCGCGGCCGGCACGACAGGGATCGGGTCGACCGCGATGTCGATCCCGTACTGCGCGCAGGTGGCATAGATGTTGGGAAAGCGCTTTTTCAGGAAATCGCGCCGGCGGCGGGTGATGTCGAGATAGACGCAGTCATGGCCGCTGCGCTTGAGCTCGGCGTCAATGGCGCGTGCCACGATGTCGCGCGGGGCCAGGTCCTTCAGCGGGTGATAGGCCGCCATGAATGCTTTGCCGTTTTTCAGGCGCAATATGCCGCCTTCACCCCGCAGGGCCTCTGATATCAGGAAGTTCTTTGCCTGGGCGTGGTACATGCAGGTCGGATGAAACTGGATGAACTCGAGATTGGCCACGCAGGCGCCGGCGCGATAGGCCAGCGCAATGCCGTCGCCGGTGGAGATGTCGGGGTTGCTGGTGTACAGGTAGGTCTTGCCGGCCCCGCCGGTCGCCAGCATGGTGACGGGCGCTATGAATGTGTGGATTTCCTGATTTTTGCAGTCAAGCACATAGGCGCCGAGACACCGATTGGGGCCGCCTGCATGGCGGCCGAGCTTTCGCGATGTGATGAGCTCGACAGCGATGTGGTTTTCATAGATCGTTATGTTCGGGCATTTCGAGACCCGCCTGAGCAGCGCCCGCTCTATTTCCCTGCCGGTCAGATCGGCAGCGTGCAGGATGCGGCGGCGTGAATGCCCGCCTTCCCGGCCGAGGTCGAACTCGGCATCGCGTCTGATACTGCGGCGCGTGAACGGCACGCCCCACTGCACCAGCTCCCGGATGCGGTCCATGCCTTCGTGCACGACGATGTCGACGATATCGGGCCGGCACAGCCCGGCGCCGGCGGTCAGGGTATCGGCGATGTGCAGCTCGGGGCGGTCATCGGGGTCGACCACGGCCGCGATGCCGCCCTGGGCGTAGTTGGTGTTTGATTCCTTCTTGTCTTTTTTCGTGACGATCGCGACGCTGCCGAAGCGGCTCACCTTGAGCGCATAGGTGAGCCCGGCTATGCCGCTGCCAAGGATGAGAAAGTCTGATGTGATGTCCATGGCGTTCCTGCTGCAAATCCGCCGTTGTGCTGACGGTCAAAATGCGTTAGACTGTCACGCTGAAACGAACCCTTGGTCGTGAATGGTTGTATATACTCCCGCGTTGTATAAAAAACAAGGCAAAAAGATACCCGTGGTCATACTCGGCATTGAAACATCATGTGATGACACCGCGGCCGCCGTGCTGCGCGGCGGCACCGGGATACTGTCCAATGTCATTTCATCCCAGGAGTCCTATCACGCAAAATACGGCGGCATCGTGCCGGAAATCGCTTCGCGCCGCCATCAGGAAAACATCATTCCGGTCGTTGCCGAAGCGCTTGAGCGCGCGGCCGTGACGCTGGACGATATCGACGGCATCGCGGTCACGCGCGGGCCGGGCCTGATCGGCTCGCTGCTGGTCGGAATCAATGTTGCAAAGGCGATCGCTTACAGCCGCGGCCTGCCGCTTGCCGGCATCAACCATCTTGAAGGCCATGTGCTGGCCCCGCATCTTGCGGGCGCGGTGCCCGTTCCCAATGTCACGCTCGTGGTTTCCGGCGGCCACACCAGCCTGTATCGCGTGGCTGCTGCCGGCAGCTATGAACTGCTCGGCTGCACACGCGACGATGCCGCCGGAGAGGCTTTTGACAAGGTTGCCAAAATGCTCGGCCTTGGATATCCCGGCGGCGTTGTTATCGACCGTCTCGCCGCCCTGGGCGATCCCGAAGCCATCCGCTTTCCACGCCCCATGTTGAATGAAGATTCGCATGAGTTCAGCTTCAGCGGGCTCAAGACGGCTGTGCGCACGTATATTGCCGGGCGCGGACCCGAAGCGTTCACGGAGCAGGGCCTGCATGATGTGGCGGCCTCGTTTCAGGAGGCGGTTGTCGACATCCTGGTGGAGAAAACCATCAGGGCGGCGCATGCCGCATCGGTTGCGGCTGTGGCGGTTTCAGGCGGGGTTGCCTGCAACTCCAGGCTGCGACTGCGCATGCAGGAGCGCGCTGATCGTGAAGGACTCGGACTGCATGTGCCCCCGCCGGTTCTGTGCACTGACAATGCCGCCATGATCGCGCTTGCCGGACTGCACCGCATCACGCGCGCACGCCCGTTCCCCTTCGATCTCAACGCCGCATCGCGCCTGCCCCTGGGAAGCCGGGCTGATGAAATGTCTTGAGTTGCCGGCGAAAACACGCTATGAGTTGAACCGGCTGGAACAATCGATACGCTTTATAACAACGGGTTGAACCATGGCATCCGACGTTCAGGAACTTACCATCAGCTACACCGAAGACGGCGTCGAGCTTGTCCGCGAGCTCGACAAGGAAATTCTCACCAAAGGCGCATGGTCGACCGTCATGTTCCGCTATCAGGACTGGGACAAGGCCAAAAGCGCCTACGGGCCTGATAAATACAGCATCCGCCGCTACCGCAAGATAAACAACGAGTACCGCCAGCAGAGCAAGTTCACGATTTCAAGCAGGGACCAGGCCCGCCAGATCATCAGCGCGCTTTCCCGCTGGATTGAGCTGCCTGATCAGCAGTGACGCTGCCCGGCTGCGGCAGCTCAGCCGCACGGCCCGGCACGCGCTGTGCGGACGCGATGATCACAGATGGAGGCAGGTATGGCAATTCGCCCGGCGAACAAAACAAAGGAGCAGCTGCAGGCGGAAATACAGACATTGCGCCGCAGGATTGAGGAGCTTGAGAACCAGCTCGATGCCTGCATGAACATCGCCGTGCAGGAGCGGATGCCGCGCTATCCCCTGAACACCAAAATTGAATTTATCGGTGATTTCGATGTGGTCAATGCCCGGGGCGTCAACATATCCGACGGCGGTATCTGCCTGAAGCTCTCCAGTGACCTGCCCTTTGAAATGCAGTTTGATCATGACGGCCGCCGGGTGCGGCGCCGTGCCCATCTCGTATGGCTGAAGCGGCATGAATCCGAAGGCTACCACTCAGGATTCAGATTTGTCGATGATGAGCCGTTCCCCGAATTCTAGCCTGTTCCCGGAGACTGTTGCAACAGCCTGCCCGGGTTTTCCCCGTTTCCTTGTAACAGCCGGCTGCATCATGTCTTGAATATCTCCTGCCAGTTTTTTTCCAGTTGTCTTACTGATACAAAATTTGACAACAAAATAGCATAAAATATTTTTTAAAGTTTTTTAATATTAATAAGATAATTATAATAGCACTAAAAATATTTAAATATTGTTTTTTAGTTCTTGATACGAATTTAATATTTAAGTTTTTTTGATCAAATACGTCATAGTGGAGGCGTGCCATGGCATATGCAGATCATGATTGCTGCACGGTCAACGAGGCTGAACTTACCATTCTGGAACTCGGAGCGCGCTTGCGGCAGCGCATGGAAGAAGTCAGCCGCATCGATACCGAATTTAAACGCGGCCCCGGATCGTTTCCTTTGAAGGCAGCAATGCCCATCGAACTTGAGGCGACCCGTTTACGCTGCAGCGACCTGATCGCGCGCAAGCGCCGCGACATGGCATCGCTGCAGTACATGATCGACAGCATAACAGCTGAATCGATGCCATCGCGCCAGGTGGTGAGCCATCTTGAATCGCTTGTCATGTAAATGCGAACGGCCAAGGCCGTATCCTGAGGGCTTGCGGCAGCCTGTGCCCTCGGGCATTACAAAGCCGATCACGTATTCAGGACATCTATGATGGAACTCCTCAGCGTCAAGGAAGCCTGCAGGTATCTGAAGGTAAGCGTGCATAC
>CAIRTM010000071.1 GCA_903881505.1 uncultured delta proteobacterium
AGGAGCCGTCGAGCACCACCTGCAGGGAATAGTCGGGCTCCGAGACTGTGGGCTCAACGGATATGCTGATTTTGCCGTTCCCGAGAACAACCGGCTTGAATTTTAAAAGCACCCCGTAGGTTTTCCATTCAATGGCCGCGGTGCCGAGTCCCTGAGGAACCGGCACGGGAAACTCCCCTCCTGCAAGAAAGCTGGCGTTCTGGCCTGAGAGCGCAATCAGGTTCGGCTCGGCCAGAACCTTTATGATACCGTCTTCACTGAGCGCGTCGATAAAGCCGGTCCATGTGGCGCTGCCCTTGCTGAACCGGAACAGGGCATTTATCCTGTCGGAAACTTCAATATTGGTTATTCCCTCCTCATCTGTTACAAGCCGCGTCAGCTGGTCGAGCGTGCCGATACCGAAGCTGGTGCCGTCGCTGTTGTAAAGCATGTTGATTCCCAGCTCGCGGCCCAGCGAGCGCGAAATTTCAGACACGCGCACTTCGAGCATGACCTGGTGGTTTCCGGAAACCTCGAGCAGGTTATTCACCTTTTCCTTGGGCGCGCACGCCTCCGCAAGGGCCACGATCCTCGGGATGCTGGCGGTATTTGAAACTTTGCCGTGCAGGGTGATTGTTTCTCCCGAGGCGAGCACCTGAACGTCCTTCTCATCCGGCAGCACAGCCCTGATATTCGAGCGCAGCTGGTCAACATCGTGGGTAACAGAAAGGTTATACGTGGCGACGACTTTCTCGTCGCTCCACAGCGTCATGTTCGTCATGCCGGTCGCCAGGCCGGTGATATAAATTTCCTGCGGCGATATCAGCACGAAATCCGCTGTTTCCGGATTGGCTATGGAGACCCGGGTCACCGGCTGATCGCTGGTGACCACCGTTGATTTTCCGGCGCTGAGCGAAAGGTAGTGTACCTGGCGGCCTCCGGAATCGGCTGCGGCTGTGCCCGCTGACACGGGCTGAAAAAAGAAGATAGCTGCAAGTACAAGAAAAACCCTGGACATACAAACTGCCATCAGTTGCGATCGTGAGCGTTTCATTCTCATCCCCTGTTCAGTAGGTTTATTGATACACGCTAAAAATCAACATTGTCGCGCGTCGTGCCGCGTATAACCTCAACTGAATAGCCACTGGCCGAGAACTCGACCGGCTCGGCATCCGGATTCGCCCTGCCCCTGTAGGAATCAAGCGTTTCAGCCACCGTGGCGCCGCGGGTCAGCACGATCTCGTTGTCAGTGGTGTTGCGCAGGGCGAAATGCAGCCTGCCCTCATTGGAGGCAAGAGCGAGTTTTTCGCCCTCGTCCGGCGTGACCTCGAGCGTGTAAACGTCAACCGGGGACTCGCCCCTGTCGGCCTTTTGCATCTGCGGCCCGGCGGCCAGCACAAGGATGTTTTCAAGCACGACCTTGGTGACCGGTTCTGCCTTTTCACCTGATTCGCGGTCTTCGATGGTCACCAGCACGTCAACGCGGTCGCGGGGCTTGATAAGGCCCGCCAGCCCGACGACCTTGTCGCCCTTGACCGCCACGGCCCGGTTGCCGGGTGTAACCACCGCCGCGATACCGCCCGCAGCGCCCACGGGCGCAAGCCGGGATTCGAGGATGATATCGCCCTCTTCAAGCGGCACTATTGCAACGCGCGCTGACAGCGCCGCAGGATCGGTAAAACAGCCCGCGGGAAGGCTCTTGCTGAGAAAGGCTTTCATCTGGATGTTTTCGGTGCTGAG
>CAIRTM010000072.1 GCA_903881505.1 uncultured delta proteobacterium
CACGTTGTTATAATACGGGTTGTCATAGGGCGGGCTGATAAAGTCGTTCGCATTTCCCGCCAGCGCATAGCGGTTGAAGATGTCGAGCGTGTCAACGCCAAAATACTGGTAAATGGGGCTGTTAAGCAGCGTGTAGCGCGCTGCCACGAATTCAGCCCTGCCGGGACCCAGTATCCTGATCAGGCTGAGCTGGTTGGGCCGGTCGCCCTCAGCACCGGGAAAGGCGATCCCGCCGGGCACGACAACGGCTCCGGGGGCCTCGAGCGGGCGGCGCTGGGAAACGACGTAGGCCGTGTTTTTATCCTGGAATGAGATGCTCTGCTGGCCGCCGTCGTTACCCTCACCAAGCGGGCCGCCCGGCAGGCCGGTCAGGATAAAAGGCTCGCCCGGCAGCACCCCGCCTTTGTTGGTGATCTTAAGGACGAAGACCACACCGCCGTTCGACGGAGCCACAAGCGCGGTTTTTCCGTCGGGAGAAATCGAAATATTAACCGGCAGGCCGACAGGGCCCATGCAGTCGGTGGCGTTGTCGTACTGGCCGGCGTCACACAGGGCGATGGTCTGGACGTACTCAAGCCCGTTGCGTGCCTTGTTGATCTTTCCGTAGTGGATCGCACCGTTGAAGTAATCGGCGAACATGGCGACATTGTTGCGCGCTATTGCCACGGCCTGGGCATATTTGCCCTCCCCGAGCTGGATCGAGTTTGCGGTGGCCTTCTGGAGATTGATGAATGCGACCCAGGAAGAGCCGCTGCCGTCGGTCACAAGTGCGAGCTTCTTGTTGCGGCTGATGGCGATGTCCTCGGCCGGGAAGGGCAGGTCGAAGCTGCGTTCAACAACCGGGTTTGTCGGATCGGCAAGGTTCACCACATGCACCTGCTGGTTTAAGAATGCCGACACCAGGGCCTTGCGGTTGCCGGGCAGCATGGCGATGTCGAGCGCTTCATCGTTGATAAAATAATCCTGCAGGAACGGGCCGTAGACAACCGGCGGCACTGCCCCCAGGTCGATGACGTGCAGGGACGCATTGTCCGTCCCGTAGTAATCGGCGCCTGTGGCTACAATGCCCCATGGTTTGGCACACAGCGGCGCGGCGGCAAGCAGCAGGACTGCAAGTATGGCAAGGGTGCTCAAAAATTTCCTGTTCATAGTACCTCCTCATGAAAATGTTAGTAATTGCTGATTCGCTGTAATGTGTGCAGATATAGCAGGAGATCATTGCGAGTGCAACACGAAATTAACAAAAAAGGCGGTTGCATAAAAATCCCGCAGGGCGGGGAGCCCTGCGGGAGAGAAGGGTAAACAAAGTATTTTGCTACGGCTTGATAGCCACGCCGGATGCAACGCCGTAATTATTGAGTTCAATCGGCGTGAGCACACCGGTCACGAGGTCGATGAAGGCCACGTTGTTGTAGTAGGGATTGTCGTACGGATTTGAGATGCTCTTGGTTGGGTTGCCGACCAGGGCATAGCGATTGTAGATGGCCAGCGTGTCAACGCCGAACAGCTGGCTTGATCCGCTGTTCAGGAGCGTGAAGCGCGCGGTCACGTATTCAGTCCTGCCGGGCCCGAGGATGTTGATCTGGCACAGCTGGTTGGGCCGCTCGCCGTCAGCATCGGGGTATTCGACCTGGCCGTCGCGCACGACGGCTTCGTCGCCGTCGGGAAGGTTTATGCGCTGGGAAAGCACATAGGCGGTTTTGTCATTCTGGAAGGCGATGCTCTGGTTGCCGCCGTCATTGCTCCAGTTGTTGGAAATCGGCCCGCCGGGCAGTCCCGTGAGTATGAAAGGATTGCCCGGGATAAGGTCGCCCTTGCCGGTGAGCTCAAACGCAGCAATCGCGCCGCCGTTTGAGATCGCTACCAGGACGGTGCGGCCGTTGGGCGAAATCGTTACATTGACCGGAAGGCCGACAGGGCCCATGCAGTCGGTGGCGTTGTCGTACTGGCCGGCATCGCACAGGGCGATTGTGCGTACGGACTCAAGCCCGTTTCTCATCTTGTTGATTCTGCCGTAGTGAATCGCGCCGCCGAAGTAGTCGGCGAATATGGCGATTTTGCCGTTGGGCGATATTGCCACAGCCTGGGCCGACTTCTCACCGAGGTCAAACACGCTGGTAAGCGTAAAGGTCTTAAGATCGATAAAGGCCACGGTCGGCGAGAAACCGCCATCGGTCACCAGGGCGAGCTTGCCGTTCTTGGTGATGGCGATATCTTCGGCAAAGAAGGGCAGCTCAATCGATCCCATCAGCACCGGATTGGCGGGGTTCTTCAGGTCGACCATGTGCACCTTTGAATCGCCGAAGGTCGATATCAGGGCCCGTTTGCCGCCTTTGAACAGGGCGATGTCGAACACGCCAGCGCCCCTCTCGGGGGTCAGCTGGCCTGCAAGGAACGGGCCGTACACAACAGGCGGCGTCTGGCCGAGGTCGACAACGTGAATCGATTCATTGTCGGTCTCGTTGTCGTAGTCAGGGCTACCAGAATAATACCCATAGTAGTCGGGGTCGGTTGCCACGATGCCCCATGGTTTGGCGCACAGCGGGCCTGCCATGAACAGCGCTACTGCCAGCACAGCAATGATTTGAAGCAGTTTCTTTCCCATACTGTTTCCTCCTGTCATGAAAGTTGATAAAAAGGGTTATCTGCCTGCGTTTTTATAGTATCGGATATAGCAGGACAGACATGAGGATTGCAAGATAAATTTTTAGAATGGACTGAGCGTTTAACCCATCGGCGGCGGATAAAAAATTCCCGCAGGGCGGGGAGCCCTGCGGGAAAGAAAAATAAAAGGAATGTCGGCTGCGTTACGGCTTGATGGCAACGCCGGCTGCAATGCCGAAGTTGTTGAGCTCAATGGGCGTGAGCACGCCGGTCACAAGGTCGATATAGGCCACGTAGTTGAAATAGGGGCTGCCTCCGACTGATACCGTCGGGTTGCCGACCAGCGCATAGCGCTTGAAAATGGCAAGCGTATCAACGCCGAACAGCTGGCTCGATCCGTCGTTCAGGAGCGTGTAGCGCTGGGTTTCGACGTGCACCCTGCCGGGACCCAGAATGTTGAGTTTGCACAGCTGATTGGGCTGCACGCCGTCGGCATCGGGGTATTCGAGCTGCCCGTTGCGCACCACAGTATCCGGCGAGGGCAGGCCCACGCGCTGGGAAATGACATAGGCGGTTGTATTATTCTGGAAAGCGATGCTCTGGTTTCCGCCTTTTCTATAATCATCGCCGACGGGGATCGGCCCGCCGGGAAGGCCGGTGACCATGAAGGGGTCGCCCGGGATAAGCTCGCCTTTGCCGGTGATCTCAAACGCGAAGAGCACGTCGCCGTTTGCGATCGCAACCAGGGCAGTTCGGCCGTCGGGCGAAACCGTGACATTGACCGGAAGTCCTATCACGCCTTCGCACAGGGAGGCGTTGTCGGTCTGGCCTTCGTCGCACAGGGCGATTGTGCGTACGGACTCAAGGCCGTTGCGCATCTTGTTGATCTTGCCGTAGTGGATTTTTCCCTGGAAATAGTCAGGGAATATGGCGATTTTTTTTGGGGATATGGCAACGCCATTGGCGTATTTATCATCCCCGAGATTAAATACGCTGGTAAGCGTAAAGGTCTTGAGATCGATGAAGGCGACCCGGGACTGAAAACCGCCGTCAGCCACGATGGCGGTTTTGCCGTCCTTGGTGATGTCGATGTCCTCGGCGAAAAAGGGGATATCAAGCGAGCCCAGCAGCACCGGCAGGGTGGGGTCTTTCAGGTCGACCAGGTGCACCTGCGAGTTGCCGAAGGTTGAAATGAGCGCTTTTTTGTTGCCGGGCAGCATGACGATATCAAACACGCCGGCTCCGTCCGTGGGGGTAATTTGGCGTTCCAGGAACGGGCCGTAGACCGCCGGGGGGCTCTGGCCGAAGTCGATGGTGTGAATCGACTCGGTATTAGTCAGATTCGGATCATTTATGGTATCGGGTTGCGTTGCCACGATGCCCCAGGGCCGGGCGCACAGCGGTGCGGCCGCAAACAGCATGAGTGCGGCCACGGTTAAAATCTGCAGCAGTTTTTTGTTCATTGAATTTCCTCCTGTTTCAAAGAGTTAGCAGCATGCATGCTGTGGCGCTATGCCTGTTTTTCCTTTTAGCCGCCTGCCCCGGGAAGCACCGGGGCAGGCGGAAATATTGATTCCAAACCCTACGGTTTGATGGCCACACCCGTGCCAACGCCGTAGTTGTTGAGCTCAACCGGCGTCATTTTGCCGGTTTCAAAGTCGATATAGTTCACGAAGTTGTACGTTGGGTTATCATACGGGTTGTTGCTCGTCTGGTTATCGTCGTTTTCAAAGGGCTGGAGCGAATTATTGCCGACCAGTGCATGGCGCTTGAAAATGTCGAGCGACTCAAACCCGAAGATCGGAAACACAAAGTTGCTGTTCAGCATATCGCCGCGCGCCGCGACGTACTGAGTCCTGCCCGGGCCGAGTATGCTGATCTCGCACAGCTTGTCGGGGCGCAGCCCGGGTATGGCGCCAGGCTCTGCCGCCAGGGGGCCGTAGCCATCCGGGTAGCGATAGCTGACGACATAGGCGGTTTTATTGTCGCGGAACGCGATGCTCAGCTGGCCGCCTGTTTGCTCCTCCTCGTAGAACACGGATCCGCCCGGAAGGCCGGTCAGGATAAAGGGTTTGCCCGGCACAAGGTCGCCCTTGCTCGTGATTTCAAACACGAACAGGGCTCCGCCAAACCCGGGGGCAACCAGCGCGGTGCGGCCGTCCGGCGATATCGCAACGTTGACCGGTGCGGCGGGCTGGTTCTGGCAGTTGGTATCGTTATCATAGGCGACTTCGCACAGGTAGAGGGTCCGCATCGACTCAAACCCGGTTCGTTTTTTGTTGATCCTGCCGTAGTGAATAGCGCCGTTGTCGAAATCGGTGAATATGGCGATGTTCTTGCGCGATATCGCCACGGACTGGGCATACATGCTGAATCCGTCTGCCGCTACGGCAGCCGGGCCGCTGCCCAGATAGATTAATTCGTAGCTGAAGTCCTTCACGTTGATGAAGGCGACAGACGAGGATTCGGGCTTGGCAATCGAACCAAAGCCATTGCTGTATGCGTAGCCCAGGCATACAATTGCCAGTTTGCCGTCCTTGGTGACGGCGATGTCCGTGGCCTCTCCCATGAGTTCAATGGAGTTTTCCAGGACCGGGTTCGTCGGGTCTTTCAAATTCACCAGGCTGATCTGCGAGGTGCTGGGCATCTGGCTGGGGGCCGACGCCGCTCCGATAAGCCTGAACAGCGGGTTGATGGTTGCGACCAGGGCTTTTTTGTTGCCGGGCAGCATGGCGATGTCGAATGCGCCCATGCCCCTGCGGGGGGTAAGCTCGCCTGACAGGAACGGGCCGTAGACAACAGGAGGCGTCTGCCCGAGGTCGATGGTATGCAGCGATTCATTGTCGGACTCGTTGTCGGCATAGTAGTCGGCGCTTGTGGTTACGATGCCCCAGGGCTTGGCGCACAGCGGCGCGGCCGCCAGCAGCAGGGCTGCACATGCGATGAAAATCCGTAGCAGTTTTCTGTCCATTGCATTTCCTCCTGTAAAAAAGTTATTAAGAATTGGTTTACGCCATCAAATATATAGATCATATAGCAGTCTGGCCGCCGGGATGCAATTGTTTTTTTAGGGTTTTTTTAGATCTTTTGCGTGAGAGGATGTTAAAAAACGTATTGCCCGTGGAAGCTCTGCTGCGGGCGCCGGGCCAGGCCGCCCCGTTTCCGGGGTGATGTATAAGGATGCCCGCACAACGGCCCCGTGCTGCAGAGGGCTTTTCCTGCAGCTTTGAACTCCCCGCTCCGGACTCAAGAGCGGGCCGACGGCCGCCCCGGCCCGCTGCGCTGCTGCGCGGCGGCAATGAGCATGCCGGCCACCGCCTCCTTGTGGTCCAGAAGCAGCACCTTTGCGTGTGCATTCGCGCCGAAGAGCAGGCTTCCGATGCGTGCGCTGTCGGCTGTAAGGGCCAGGGCCAGCACGCGGGGGGCGTGGCGCTCGATAGCGCGCTCTATCTCGCCGCGCAGGCGCTCCGAGGCATCGCTGCTCACAAGAATCAGGCGCGATACGCGCGCGGCCTGCCGCTCCCCGGTCTGGCGCCGCAGGTGCTCAAGCCCGCGTTTTTCGTTTTCAAGCTTTTCCAGCGCGGTTTCAAGTCCGCGGCTGAGCCTGCCGGTGCGCAGCGCGCGCTGCAAAGCGGTTTGCACGGACGCATCCAGTTCAATGCCGGGCAGTGCTGCGGGATTGCCGGGCTGCGCCGGGCTGAAAAGGGCGCGCACGGCATCTGCGTGAGGGCTCTCCTCCACGGCGCGGGGCAGGGACAATCGGTCGATGTGCATCATAGCGGGTGCTTTCAGGAAAAGGCCGTGCTTCAATGCCGGGAGTATATCCCATAAATTACGCCTTGACCAATTGTCTTTGCTGGCAGGACTTTTTTTCAAAGATGTAGGGCAGGCAAGAAATGTGTTTCAAAAACGGCTGTAGTTGGCTATAGTTCACTCCCGGGGGGTTCGGCCTGAACCTGCCTGTGTAGGCTCACGTATGACCGACTTTTTCAAAACACTCAATGACGATCAGCGCACGGCGGTCAGCACCGTCAACGGGCCGGTGCTGATCATCGCCGGGGCCGGAACCGGCAAGACCAGAACGCTTGTGTACCGGCTGGCCTACTGTGTCAGGCAGGCCCGCATAGAACCGCGCAGCCTGCTGGCCCTGACCTTCACCGTGAAGGCCGCCGAGGAAATGCGCGACCGGGCACAGGCCCTGTGCGGCGAGGGCATCGACCTCAGTCCGGTCACGGTCGGCACGTTCCACTCCCTGTGCTTCGACCTGCTTAAGCAGCACGGCGATTTGATCGGCGTGCCGAACGATTTTTCGATCATTTCCCCGGCTGAGCAGGCGGGCCTCATCAGCGATCTGGCCGTCTCGTTTTTCAGCGACAGCTCCGCGCCGGCCGCCCAGCGCCTGTGCCGCCAGCTCAGCCTTGAAAAAAGCATGCCGTGCCCGGCTGAGCAGCTCACGCCCTTCTGCCGGGCCTACCAGTCCGAGCTTGCCCGGCGCGTGCTGCTTGATTTCGACGACCTGATCCTGAAAACCGTTGAGCTGCTGCAGGACCACCCTTCGGCGGCCGCGGCCGTGCATGAGCGTTTTACGCATGTTTTCGTTGATGAGTATCAGGACGTGAGCCGGGCCCAGTATCAGCTGCTGCGCCTTTTGTGCGGGCGGCACGCAAACCTGTGCGCCGTGGGCGACGCCGACCAGGCAATTTATGCGTTCCGGGGAGCGCAGGTTGAGAATTTCCTCAATTTCCAGATTGATTTTCCCGACGCCCGCGTGTGCTACCTGTCTGAGAATTACCGCAGCCAGGCAGTCATTCTCGATGCCGCGCAGCACGTTATCCGCCGCAATAAAAAGCGCATTGAAAAACAGGTGCGTCCGGTGCGGCCTGCAGGCGCCAAAATCCATGTGGTTGAGTTCGACGATGAGCAGGCCGAGGCCGACTGGATCGCGGCTGAAATCGCTTCTCTTCTGGGCGGCATCGGGTTTGACAGCATGCGCAGCGGCCAGGAGCCGGCCGTCAGCTTCAGCGATATCGCCGTTTTGTACCGGCTGCGCCAGCAGAGCGCCGCGCTGTTCAAAGCCCTGAGCCGCCGCGGCATACCCGTTGCCGAGCACACCGGCACCTGGCTTTTTGAAAACCGACGGGTGCAGATACTGCTCGATCTGCTTGAAATACTGGTCAACCCGGCCAACGACGGCGCCGCGGCCGACCTGCTGCGCTCCAATCATTTTTCGCCGGGCGAGCGCAGCGCCGAGCGCCTGATCGCCGCGGCCGGCCGCCGGGGCGCGGAGCTGGTGCAGCTGTGCCGCATGCCTGAGGGCGTTCCGGGCCTGCAGCAGCGCGCCTGCGAACGCATACGCATACTGGGCGCCCTGATCGAGGACATGCAGGACCGCAGCCCCGATATGCCGCTGTATCAGCTTATCAACTGGCTGGGCAGCGCCGCTTTTCCGGGAGAGCTTGAGCCTGACGACGACATGCTCGCTTTCGCCACGGCAGCGCTGCCGTTTTCGCAGGGGCCTGCCGCGCAGGCGGCGGCCGATTTTCTGAAAAAAATCTATCTCATGCGCGAGGGCGAAACCATTGTGCCCCTGCAGGAAGCCGTGCGGCTGATGACCGCGCACGGGGCCAAGGGGCTTGAGTTCCCTGTGGTGTTCATATCCGGGGCTGAAGAGGGCCTGTTTCCCTGCCGTCTGGACGAGCGCGAAGAGGAGGACGAGGCGCGCGTGGAGGAGGAACGCCGGTTGTTCTATGTGGCCATGACGCGCGCCAGGGAGCGGCTCTATATTACGGGCAGCCGCAGCCGCTTCGTGTTCGGCCGCTGCCTGCAGGCCGGGGTGTCGCGTTTCGCGGCCGAGATTCCCGATGGCTGCGTGCACCGGCTTGCCGCGCCTGCGTCCCGCAGGGCTGATAAAAAGCCGTCGCAGCAGCTGCCGCTGTTCGACGTCTGAACGGTGCGGCCCTCCCCCGCCATGGCGGTCGCGCTGCGAGGGCCCGCCCTGCATCCGCGGGGGGGCGGTCCCTGGACGCGTCGCGCGCCGGCATTGCGCTTGACACACAAGCCGCCCCTGTTTTATAGTTTGCCGTCTCAACGGTCCCTGTCAATCACTCACTGAACCCTGATCCCCGATGCCTGAAGCCAGCAATTTTTTTGTCGAATTCCTCCGGTTGACGAAGCAGTTCTGGTGCTCGGAACACAAGCTGAAAATCCGGAGCACGGTTATCATCCTGGCTGTTTTGACCGTGTTTCAAATGGTCATGGCCGTGCTGTTCACGCAGTGGAGCGCGGACCTGTTCAACGCCCTGGAGCAGCACTCCATGCGCGGCCTCATGGCCCAGATCGGCATTATTGCGGCCCTGTTTGCCGCCAACGTGGTCCTGACCGGGTCGCATCTGGCCATAAAACGCAATCTGCAGATTTACTGGCGCGGCTGGCTGACGGAGCACGTCTTCTCCCGCTGGATGAGGGCCGGCCGCCACTATCTGATCACGCATCTGCCGGGCGAACACGACAACCCGGACGGCCGCATCGCCGAGGACTGCCGGGTCGCCGCCGAGTCGGCGGTCGTCATGGGCCACTCGCTGCTGTACTCCATTTTGCTGCTGATCGGCTTCACGCAGGTGCTGTGGTCGCGCTCGGGAGTGGTGACGCTTGAGCTGGGATTTGCCCGCATCCCCATCTACGGGCACCTGATCTGGATCGCGATCATCTACGCGGCGCTGGCCTCATGGCTCGGCTGGCGGGTGAGCCAGCCCCTGACCGGCGCCACCAATACCCGGCAGTCCTCTGAGGCGAATTTCCGCGCCGGCCTGCTGGAGGCGCAGGAAAACAGCCAGGCCATCGCGCTGATCCATGCCGAGAGCTGTGAACGCCAGCAGTTCCATGAATTGTTCCGCACGCTCCGGCTGGCATGGAACGCGCAAACCGCGGCATGGCGCAATATCGTGATGTTCAGCGAGGGCTATGGCGTGCTGAACATGGCCTTCCCGCTCCTGATCTCGGCCCCCCGCTACATCCTGGGCAAAATCACCCTGGGCGCGCTGATGCAGTCGGCCCAGGCCTTCCAGCAGATGGTTTCCGCCCTTTCCTGGCCGGTCAACAACCTGGGGGGCATTGCCGAATGGCGGGCCTCGGTGGAACGCGTTTTGAGCATCCTGCGCGTGCTCGACAGCCTGGACGGGGAGCTTGCCAAGCCGGACCATTGGATCCAGGTGAAGCGGGGCGACCGGCCGGTACTGGCCATCCGCGATCTCAGTATCGTCAGGTACGGCGGAACGGTGGTGGCCCGCGATATCAACATGGAGATCGGCAGGGGCGAACATATACTGATCACCGGCAACGCCTTCACCGGGGCAAAGCTGTTCCGCGCCATCGCCGGGATACGGCCCTGGGGCAGCGGCGTCATCGAACTGCCCTGCCAGGGCCGCCTCTTCTTCATGCCGCCCCGGCCGCACCTGCCCACCGGCACGCTGCACGACGCCATCTGCTACCCGTCCTACCCCGCCTGCCGCCGGGTCTTCACCCGGGACAGCGTCGAGCAGGCGCTGCGCCTGGCTGGCCTTGAAGACCTTATCGACCAGCTCGACCAGAAGGACACCTGGGCCAAAAGCCTGGCGCGGGCCGAGCAGCAGCGGCTGGGCATGGCGCGATTGCTGCTCAACCGGCCCCAGTGGATATTTTTGCAGGAGGCCTTCGATTCCCTGTCCCAGCAGGAAGAGGAACAGATGCTGCGCCTGATCTGCGAGCAGCTGCCCGATGCCACGCTGATCGCGATCTCCCATATGGCCAACGGCGCGTCTTTCTTCTCGCGCCGCCTGGAGCTGTAGAAGCTTTTTCAGCAGGTTGATGAAAAATATTTTTATACAGGCTGTTCAAAAACATTCAGAGGCAAGGCGCGCAATCATTTGTAGGGGCACGGCATGCCGTGCCCCTACCGTACGCCGCAAAGACGAATGACGAGCGCAACGCAGCACATGGATGTTTTTTAACAGCCTGTTGGAAGGTCTGCCATGGATAGCTCAACGGTGCATGCATACGGCGGCAAACTTCGCGGCGTCAATCTCGGCGGCTGGCTGGTGCTGGAAAAGTGGATCACCCCCAGCCTGTTCGAAGGCCTGCAGGCCGGTGATGAGACCACCTACTGTGTCGAGCTGGGCGAGGCCGAGGCAACCCGTCGCCTGCACCAACACTGGAACACCTTCATCACCCGCGACGATTTTGCCTGGCTGCAGCGCGCCGGCATCAATGCCGTGCGCCTGCCAATCGGCCACTGGCTGTTCGGCAAAAACTACCCCTATCACGCAAGCTACAAAGAGGTGCGCTATCCTTTCGTGGTCGGCGGGATCGAGATCGTCGACCGGGTTTTCCAGTGGGCCGCGGAGTTCGGCCTGCGGGTGGTCTTGGACCTGCATGCCGCGCCGGGCTGCCAGAACGGATTCGACAACGGCGGTATTTTGGGCGTGTGCGAGTGGCACACGAAAGATGAGTACATTCAACACTCGCTCGATGTGCTGGAGCTGATGGCGGAACGCTACAAAGACCACCCCGCGCTGAGCGGCATTCAGGCGCTCAACGAGCCGGGCTGGGACCTGCCCACCGACCTTCTCAAGCGCTACACGCTGGATGCCTATCACCGCATTCGCCGCCACTGTCCGCCCGAGCGCGTGACGTTTGTCTTCCACGACGGGTTCCGCAGCTTCCGGGAGTATGCAGGCTTTCTGCAGGAGCCCGAATTCCGCAACGTGGCCATCGACATCCACCGCTATCAATGCTTTGATCCGAACGACATCAACATGGATATTTTCAGCCACATCCTCAAGACCACCGTGGACCTGCGCGCCGAGGCCGACGAAATCATCCGCGACTCGGGCTACCAGGTCTACTGCGGCGAATGGAGCCTGGGCCTGAACCAAAAGATGGCCGAGCGCTGGGCGGTCGAGCCCTGCAACTATGCTCCGCAGGCAATGGATGAGTTCCAGCTCTCGGCGGCCTACCGGGCCTTTGCCGCAGCCCAGCTGCTGACCTTCGAAAAATACGCCGGCTGGTTTTTCTGGACCTACCGCACGGAAAACTATCCGGACTGGAACTATCGGTCCTGTGTGGAACAGGGTTTTTTCCCCGACATGGGCAGGCCTGAACAGCTGGCGGGGATCATCGCTCTGGAGCGCGAACAGGCCGGGAACAAAGAGTCATAACCGGCCCGGGCCGCCGCCGCGCAAGAAGCATGTTGCTATAAAGGGCGTACTGCTATCTCCCTATGTACGAGGGTTTTCCTGTTTTCCTCCCTTTGCAAAAGGGGGGCAGGGGGGATTTCAAAACGCAGGGCGGGATACAAAGTGTGTTTCTGCTCCCCCTTTGTAAAAGGGGGGTAGGGGGGATTTCGACATGCTGAATTACAACAAAAATCTGAAGCAGGCATCTCAAAAGCTCAGAGGCTCCATGACCGATGCAGAACTTCTGCTTTGGTCAAAACTTAAAGGCAAACAGGTGAAGGGCTTACAGTTTTATCGGCAAAAAATTATAGGCAGCTATATCGTTGATTTTTACTGCGCAAAAGCAGGCCTTGTCATTGAAGTCGATGGCGGGCAGCATTATACGGCGGCCGGGCGCACAGCCGACGCTGATCGTGACCGCTATCTGCAGTCGTGCGGACTTCGCGTTCTCAGATATTCCGATAACGATGTGCTGACAAATATAGCCGGGGTTGTGGAAAGCATTTATGTATGCGTATAAATCCCCCCGGCCCCCTTTGGCAAAGGGGGTTGGGGGATTTGCCGGAAGAATGAAATCCCCCTGTACCCCCCTTTTACAAAGGGGGAGGTTTTAAAAAAAAGACCTTGGACAACCGTCTAACAGGGTGTTAAAAAAATCTTTTATACAGGCTGTTCAAAAACGCACAGATGCAAGGCGCGCGAAATTATGAGGAATGAGGCGTACTTCTCGTACGCCGCAGTGACGAATGATGAGCGCAACGCAGTAGATGGGCGTTTTTCAACAGCCTGCTAAGGAGATGTCCCGTGAACCTTCCAGCCTATAAAAATCCGGCCCTGCCGCATGCCGAGCGCACCGAGGACCTGCTCGGCCGCATGAGCCTTGAGGAAAAAGCCGGGCAGCTGAATCAGTGGTACAACCTCGGCCCGGACCACTATGAGCAGGTGCGCAAAGGCGAGATCGGCTCAGGCCTGCTGGCCAACTCCTCCACGGCCGGCAACGACCGCCAGGAGCGGGTCTTTGCCAAAGCCATCAACGAGATCCAGAAAATAGCCGTCACGGAGTCCCGCCTGGGCATCCCGCTCATCTTCGGGCGCGACGTGATCCACGGCTACCGCACGGTCGCACCCATTCCGCTCGGCATGGCCGCCACCTGGGCACCCGATTTGATCGAAGCCTCCAACACAATCGCTGCCAGGGAAGCGCGCGCCGACGGTATCCACTGGGGGTTCTCGCCCATGCTCGATATCGCCCGCGACCCGCGCTGGGGAAGAGTCGCCGAGAGTTTCGGCGAAGACCCTTTCCTGGCAGGCAAACTTGCCGCCGCGGCTGTGCACGGCTTTCAGGGCAATGTTCAAAACGCGATCCCCGACCGTTTTGCCGGGGACCGGATCGCGGCCTGCGCCAAGCACTTCGTCGGCTACAGCGCGGCCGAAGGCGGCCGCGATTACAATACCACCGAGATCACGGCCCGGACCCTGCATAACATCTATCTTGCGCCCTTCAGGGCCGCGATACAGGCCGGGTGCGCAACCGTCATGAGCGCTTTTCATGATATCGGCGGCATCCCGCTTTCCGCTCACCACTATCTGCTCAGTGATGTACTCAAAAACCAATGGGGCTTTGCCGGCTTGATCGTTTCCGACTGGGGCGCGGTCGCGGAATTGACCAATCACGGAGTCGCGGCCGATAGAGCCCATGCTGCCGAGCTTGCCTGCAATGCCGGGGTGGACATGGACATGTGCTCGATGACATTCGTGCAGAACCTGGCAAATTTAGTCCGCTCAGGCAGGGTTTCTGAAGCGCGTTTAAACGATGCCGTGCGCCGGGTGCTCCATCTCAAGTTCAGCCTCGGCCTTTTCGAGAACCCGTACGCTGACCCGGAGGCATCCCGGGCCGTGCACCTTGCACCCGCATCGCTTGCCACCATGCGCGAGGTGGCTGCCAGCAGCATGGTACTGCTCAAAAATAATGGTATTTTGCCGCTTGGTTCAGACAACATCACCCTCTGCCTGAGCGGCCCCCTGGCAGACGAGCGCCAGGCCCTGCTCGGCTGCTGGACCCCTGACGGACAGGCAGAAGAGGTGACAACCCTGAAAGAGGCGCTTGCCGCGAGGCTGGGGCCGCAAGGCCAACTGCACCATTGTGCATTGGCCGATGATGCCGTTAAAATGGCGCGCGCAAGTGATGTGCTGATTTTGGCCCTCGGGGAATCAGCCGGCCGCTCGGGCGAGGACAACTGCACGACCACCATCGATCTGCCCCCGGGGCAGGAGGCTTTTGTAGAGGCCGCCCGTCGCATGCAAATCCCCATCGTTGCGGTGGTCTTCGGCGGCCGCGCGCTCAACCTTACCCGGGTAACGGACTGGGCCGACGCGGTCCTTTTCGCCTGGCACCCCGGCACTGCCGGCGCTCTGGGCGTGGCCGATATCCTGTTCGGGGATGTGAACCCGTCCGGCAGGCTGCCGGTCACCTTCCCCCGCTCTACCGGACAGATCCCGCTGTATTACAACCATCCTCCCACCGGCAGGCCGATGGCTGCCAATGACCGCCGCCATTCCCGCTACGTAGACTCGCTCGATTCACCGCTCTTCCCGTTCGGCTTCGGGCTGTCCTATACAACGTTTGCATACAGCAATCTGCGTGCGTCCTCAGCTCCGCAGGGAGCGGGAATAACTGTCAGCGTTGAGGTGGCCAACACCGGAGAGAGGGCCGGAACAACGGTTGCACAATGCTATGTGCGCGATTGTGTTGCCGCTGCGGC
>CAIRTM010000073.1 GCA_903881505.1 uncultured delta proteobacterium
AATAATGGACGGGATCACGGCGCGGGCAGGGGAACGCAAGCAGGTCTCGGAGGATGCCGTGATCAGCAGTGTCAGGGAATCGGCCGACGAGCGTTTTACGCGCACGATCATTGCCGAGCTAGAAACAATGCGTATGCAGTAGGGCGCATGTGAACGGGCCTAAACGTAGCATGCAATGTAATACAGCCCTATCAGTATCAGCGCCGCGGCCGTCAGCCTTCGCATGATGAGCTCGGTGGCGGTTATTTTTTTAAACATGCTGCTTAGCCGGCGCACGCCGAAGACGACGACCAGCGCAAAACCGAGCACGGGCAGCCCGGTGCCGATGCCGTAGATCAGCGGCAGGCCGATGGCGGAGTTCTGTTTCACGGCAAGCGGAATGAGGCTGCCGAAAAACAGCGCGGCCGACAGCGGGCAGAAGGCAAGCGCGAAAAGAATGCCCAGCGCCAGCGCTCCGGGAACACCAGCCTTGCGCAGCCCGTCGGCCCGTGCCTGCGACAGCGCCACATTCGGCACGGCAAACGAAAACACGCCGAGCAACAGCAGGCCGGCCACAACAAGCACCGGCCCCAGAAGTTTCGGCATGGTGGTCTGCAGAAAATACGAAGCTGCAGGCAGATTGAGAAGCGAGGCGCTGATCAGCGAGCCCAGCACCATGTAGGCCAGGGCCCGGCCCAGCGTATAGGCAATGCCCGAGGCGCAGGCTGAAAAAGCATTGCCGCCGCCCTTGACGATAAAAGAAACCGCCGCGATGTTTGCCGCAAGCGGGCACGGGCTGATTGATGTTAGAATTCCGAGCCACAGTGCCAGAAAAAAGGGAATTGATGTAAATTCCATTACAGTTCCTTCAGCATGGCTTCAACCTCGGTTTTGACATAATCTGAAAAATCTTTTTCGCTGTCCACAAGCTGCCAGATTTTTTCAAGGTTTTTATAGGTCACCTGTTTGCCGTCTTTGTAGCGGACAAGCACAAGCGAGCGGTACATCAGGTTATAATCCTGCAGAAAATGGCGGTTCTCGGGCTCATCGAAATTAACCTCCGCAAAGCGCAGCGTTTTGTT
Source organism: uncultured delta proteobacterium (assembly GCA_903881505.1). GTDB lineage: Bacteria > Desulfobacterota > WTBG01 > CAIYCZ01 > CAIRTM01 > CAIRTM01. Next base: position 1,062 of record CAIRTM010000073.1, read on the forward strand.
GCTCAACTGCTCCTTGAAATTAGTCTCAATGGCACTGCGGCTGTACTGCTCGAGCTTCATGCAGGTAGCGCAGCGCCTTGTGGCATGAAAATAATACGCCTGCACGTAGCCGGATGGGTCAGCTGTATCGGCAGCAGGGCTTGAGCCGGCCGACAGGAAAACACCCGCCCAAGCCATCAGCAGAGCAATCAACATGCATGCAGCGTTTTTCATAGCTGAACTCCTTCTGATACGATTTTAGTTACGCGATAAGTTTCCTGATCTCATCAACGCTCAGGACCCTACCCGCGCTTTTGATCTGGCCGTCAATCGCGATAGCCGGCGTGGTCATGACGCCGGCGCTGACAATCTGCTGCATGTCATCGACCTTGACGACCCGGGCAGCGCTTCCTGCGGCCTGACAGGCGTTTTCAAAAAGCTTTTTGCATTTCGTGCAGCCTGTTCCGTAAATTTCGATCTTCATATCGCCATCCCTTTACAGCAGCAGGTTAAATAGATAGCCGACGAGCAGAATGCCGCAGCCCACCACGCAGATAAAAGCTGCAATCAGCCGGGGCCTGAGAACTTTGCGCAGAATGATTATCTCCGGCAGCGACAGCCCGATGACAGCCATCATAAAGGCGAGTACGGTCCCGAACGCGGCTCCCTTTCCCAGCAGCGCCTGTACAACGGGAATTATGCCCGCGGCATTGGAATACATGGGAATGCCGATCAGAACCGCCACCGGAACGCTCCACCAGACACTTTTGCCCATCAGGGATGCCATGAAATTTTCCGGCACATACCCGTGTATGCCCGCGCCCACTGCAATGCCTGCAAGCACATACGGCCAGACCTTGCCGACGATATCGCGCACCGCCTCAATTCCTAGTCCGATGCGGTCGTGCCAGCCCGCGCAGGGTCTTTCGCAGCCGCACGCGGATGCCTGCGTCGTGTAGACCCAGCCCTCAACGAAGCGTTCCATCTTGAGCCTGCCGATCAGCCAGCCCGACAGCATTGCAACGCAAAGGCCGGTGCACATGTACAGCAGGGCTATTTTCCAGCCGAACAGGGCGAACAGCATCACAAGGGCTATTTCATTGACCATGGGCGCCGAAACAAGAAACGCGAACGTTACGCCGAGCGGAACGCCCGAGGTGACAAAGCCGATGAACAGCGGCACCGCCGAGCATGAGCAGAACGGCGTAACCACCCCCAGCAGGGCCGCCATAACCACGCCCGCGGATTCCCGGCGGCCCGCAAGTATTTTTCTCGTGTTTTCAGGGCTGAAAAACGAGCGCACAATCCCCACGCCGAAAACGATCAGCGCGAGAAGCATCAGGACCTTGGGCGCTTCATAGATGAAGAAGGCAGCGGCAGCGCCGAGCCTTGAGGCCGTGTCGAGATGCAGCGCGTTTGCCGTCAGCCATCGTGCAGCCGGCTCGAGGCATGCATACAGCACACCCCACACTGCAAGGGCGGAAACAACGAGCGCCATGCAACGCAGCGTGCTTCTGTGTCCGGGTTTGAGGTCGGATTCCGTCATGCGTGCAGCCCAAGGATATATTTTTTAATTTGATCCCGCACCTTCCTGAGCACGTGATCTTGCCCAGCAAACATGGACACTTCAGTTAGGACGTAGCCCCCCCCTTTTTGAAAAAGGGGGATTGAGTGGGATTTTATGCAATGTCTGATAAATCCCCCCCCCTTGCTGAAGGGGGAACTTTTTATGTATTGTTAGTGCATTCCCCGCCCCTAAAGTTGAGAATAAAAACCTGTATTTTATTCCTGACCTTCCTGAACGATGCAAGAATTTCCTGCTCGCTTCCCCTGGTTGCCGCGGGATCGTCAAAGCCGCGATGCATCCTGGCACCCTTGCCGGGGAAGACCGGGCAGTTCTGTGCCGCATGACTACACAGCGTGATGATATAGTCAAAATCCTTTAGCGGCAGCTCATCGATATGCTTGGACGTCTGGCTCGATGCGTCGATGCCGATTCCCCGCAGCACTTCTATGGTTTTCGGATGCACGCCTTTGGGCTCGGTGCCTGCGGAGAAAACCTCGAACTCATTGCCACGAAAATGCCGCATGAGCGCTTCGGCAAGCTGACTTCTTGCCGAATTGCCAGTGCAAAGGAACAGGATTTTCTCCTTCATTGTCACATGTCGCCCTGTCTGGCCACCACAATCGGGCTGAATTTTATATACATCCTGATACCGGCTTTCGAGACTGTGTCGTAATGCATTTTTTTGGTCATTTCGACCGAAGGGAG
>CAIRTM010000074.1 GCA_903881505.1 uncultured delta proteobacterium
AAAGTTTCAAGCCGATGTGATGGCCAACCGTCCGCAGGTTCTTCCTGCTGAACTAAAAGGCAGGACTTATATGGCGCACGAGGTTGAAGGATCGCTGATCGATTCTATCGGTGATTTCTCGATGGCCATCGACCGTGTACTGGCTCTTGCCAAATTCAGTAACGAACCTACAGCTGATCCAACCGAAGGAAACCAACAAATCACAAATACCCCAATAGAGATGAATCAATTTCCGCATTTGATTCCTCTGTACCGGGCACGTTTTTCTGGCCGTCCAAGTGGCTGTTTCCGTAAGCGATTGCGCGACCGTTGTACGCACTGGTGTGCATGCGAGGCTGCTGTAAGGTTTGAACAGGATTAATTTTTCTCAGCCACAGTATATCTGCTTGTCATTTAGTTAAAAAACTGATATATTCGTTACCACGTAGACAAAAAAAGCGGACAACCTTGGGGAGAATGCTATGAAAAATGTCGGCTGCTCAAGTACAGGGGGAAGGGATAGAATGGAATTTCATGTTGGAGATATGGCGGTGTATCCGACGCATGGGGTCGGTGTTATAGAGTCGGTTGAGATTAAGAAAATTGCCGGCAATGACCAGAAATTTTACATCATGCGCATTCTCGGCAACGGTATGACTATCATGATCCCGACAGACAATATAGAGCAGGTCGGGCTGCGCGGGATCATTTCATGCAGGGAAGCCACGAAGGTGTATAAAATTCTCAAGGATAAGAAGCCTGCGCCGTCTGATTCGCAGACCTGGAACCGGCGCTACCGCGAATACATGGATCGCCTCAAAACCGGATCGGTGTATGAGGTTGCGACCGTGCTGCGGGATCTGTTCCTTTTGAGAAGCGGCAAAGAGCTGTCATTCGGCGAGCGGCGTATGATGGATATTGCCAAGGGCCTGCTGGTCAAGGAACTCGCTGTTGCCCAGTCTCAGCCCGAAGAGCGGATTGAGAACAATATAGAAGCTATTTTTCAATAGGGCATCCGGCAGTATGCAGTATAGATGGCGGGCAGGCTGTTGCAGAACGGACAGCCCGTCCGTTTTTTTTTGAGTATAGTGTTTCCTGGGGAAAGCACATGAATGCAGTTGCCATAGTTCCTGCTGCAGGCAGCGGTGTGCGCATGCAGCAGAACTGTAAAAAACCATACATCGTGCTTGCGGGACAGCCGATTCTCTGTTATACGCTCAGCGCGCTCGACCTCGCAGCGTCCATCCGGTCAATCATTGTAGCCGTATCGCCTGGCGATGAGGAGTTGTGCCGTGAGCAGGTCCTTCGGCGTCTGAAACTGCGGGCAGGCGTATGTATTGTCGCCGGGGGAGAGCGCCGCCAGGATTCCGTCCGCAACGCCCTTGGCGCGCTGACAGGCGACTGTGATGTGGTGCTTATCCATGACGGCGCACGTCCGTTCGTAACTTCCGAAATCCTCGATCGGACGGCCCGTGCAGCGCTGGTCTGCGGGGCCGCTACCGCCGCGGTTGCGGTCAAGGACACGATAATGCGCATGGCGCCGGGAGTGCAGGCCTGTCCTGAGCCCCTGGCGCGCGAAGAACTGCACGCCATTCAGACCCCTCAAGCATTCAGGCCTGATATTCTCGCGGCCGCGCATGAGCACGCGCGGGATGGCGGCGTACAGGCTACCGACGACGCTTCTCTTGTCATAAACATGGGCCTGCCGGTGGCGCTTGTGGCCGGTGCATATGAAAATATTAAGGTTACAACACCCGCTGACCTTGTCCATGCGGAGGCGTTGTTGAAGACGCTTGGCTGAGTTACTATAGCCGAACAGCGACGCACATATGGCTGCAGGCCGTCATAGTAAAAAACCCGACGAGGGGTTGTACCCTGTGCCGGGTTTTTTTGCCAATGGAGACCAGACGCGCCAGTTATTGTGCCGGTGGTTCAGGCGGTGCTTTTTTCGGGGCCGATGTTTTTTTGAAATACAGTATCAGGCCGCCTATGCAGAGTACGTACATGATCAACAGCACGATAATCATGGGGCCTGTGAAAATTGCAGGCTTGTGGATTTTGCCGAACAGGAGCGTGGAGCGTTTCATGTCGTGGCATCGTGCGCAGACCGGCTGCTGCCGTGTATCCCCTCCGTGAGCCCCAACATCGGCATGGCAGTCACTGCACCGCCTGGTGCTGTAGCTGCAGCCGAAGTCGGTTTTGCCATGGCCTTTCAGCCGTGCAGTCAGCAGCGCCAGGGTGGATGGCAGGCTGATGCGCTGCAGGGCGCCGGTATCGCCGGAAGCGAAGTCCATGGCAGCCTCACAGACAACCGGGGCAGCTTCGTTTGCATGACATGCGCCGCAGGTTGTGCGCAGGTTGTCAGGGTGCACGGAAGAATGAGGATTATCCGATTTCATAACAGCATGCGGCGTGTGACAGTCCTGGCATAGCGGCGCCTTGGCATTGCCGCTTTTCAGCTGCCTGCCGTGAGCGCTTCCGGCCTGCTTGTCTGCGATGTCGTCGTGGCAGCTCTGGCATTCAACACGGGCAAGCCCTTCTGCCGGATGCTCTTCGGCCCTGGCATCGCTGTGACAGTCAACACAGGTGAAGCCGTTTTCGCCATGAATTGACTTCATGAATGCATCCCGGTCGACATGCAGGCTCTTGACCGTTCCGTCCGGCAGCGTCTTTGAAAGCGTTGTGTCCCGGTGGCAGGCAATACAGTCATCGACCGTATACGCGAAAGCAGGCATGGCGGCAGCTGCCGCGGCGAGCGCCGCAGCGCAGATCAACAGGCCGGTACGTAGGGTGTGTGTGTTCATGGCGCCTCTTACTCCATTGCATTGAGGATGAATTCGACGATATCAAGGCTTTTGACGGATTCGGCTTTTTCGCGTGCTTTTATGCCGTCATCGAGCATGGTAAGGCAGTAGGGGCACGCGGTTGCGACAGCATTCGGATTTTTTTCAAGGGCCTGATCGGTGCGCATCTCGTTGATTCGTTTGCCGTGATGCTCTTCAAGCCACATCCGGCCGCCGCCGGCTCCGCAGCAGAAGCTGCGCGTGCGGCTGCGGTCCATTTCCACGAGTTCAATTCCCTTGATTGAACGCAGCAGGCTGCGGGGCTGCTCATAAATGTCGTTATAACGGCCGAGAAAGCAGGAATCGTGGTAGCAGACCTTGAGCGGCTCCCCGCCTTTCAGCTTGATGCGGCCCTGCTGAACCAGTTCAAGCAGAAATTCGGTTGAGTGGACCACCTCGAACTCAGCGCCATAGGCAGGATAGTCGTTTTTCAGGGTGTTCAGGCAGTGCGGACAGATTGTCAGTATCTTTTTGACATTGTAGCCCTGCATGGCCGCCACATTGGCCTGGGCAAGGCTTTCGTAAAGGTACTCATTGCCGAGGCGGCGCGCTGAATCGCCGCAGCAGCTTTCTTCCGTGCCCAGAATCGCAAAACGCACGCCTGCCTTGTGCATGATTTTTACCAGGGCGGACGCTACCTTCTTATAGCGGTCATCGAATGCGCCGGCGCAGCCGGGATACAACAGAATATCAAAAGGCTCGCCCTCAGCACAGGTTTTAACCTCGAGGCCTGCCGCCCAGTCGGCCCGCGTATGAGCGCCTACTCCCCACGGGTTTGAATTGTTTTCCATGTTGCGGAACACCCCCTGCGCTTCGGCCGGGAAATTCGGGTCGGTCATAACCAGGTAGCGCCGCAGTTCAATGGTCTTGTCGATGGTCGTATCGTTGACCGGGCAGTGTTCGGTGCAGTTAAGGCACATGGTGCAGGCCCAGATCACATCGTGGTCGATAACATCGCCGATAAGCGCTTTTTCACATGCAGCAGTAGACCCCTTCTCCACCATGTGGGCTTTCAGGTCCTGTATCAGTTTTTTGGGTGACAGCGGCTTTTCGCTCAGATGCGCCGGACAGTTATCCTGGCAGCGGCCGCAGCGTATGCAGGCATCAAGGTCGAAAAGCTGTTTGCGGGTGAATTCCTCGAGTGCGCTGACGCCGTAGACCTCGGCGGTTTCGAAGTTGATCTGTGAAAACGTACCGGGATGTTTGAAGCTTCTCAGGAATATGTTGGCTGCCGATGTGAACAGATGCAGGAACTTGGTATAGGGCAGGGCGGCCAGGAGCGCAAGCAGCAGCAGCATGTGCACCCGCCACAGCAGGGCATGCAGGCCCGGCTGCAGAGAACCCAGCGGCATGAAAACAAAGGAGAAAAGGGCGCCGACAGGAGCGGTTGCGGCACCCCGGCCGGTAATGGAAAGGCGCAGTCCTTCGACGCTGAAACCGGTAATCAGGATGGCGAAAACCCACAGCAGGGCAATGCCGTCTTCAGCCTTTGTGTCGCTGAGCCGGTCGGGTTTTTGAACATAGCGGCGCCAGGCGGCCAGGCCGACGCCGATGAGGCCCGCCAGTCCGATCAGGTCA
>CAIRTM010000075.1 GCA_903881505.1 uncultured delta proteobacterium
ATGCATCCAGCACTGGATGGTACAGGTCAGGATCAACATGGACAAATGCAAATGTTAAATTGTCAGGCAATTCCCGTGCGGCGTCCGGGAAAACCCCCTGCACAAAACAAAAATTTGGCTGATGAAGCAGCACACGAACATCGTCAAGACATGTATCATGAAACCCTCCCCGCCTCCAGAATTTATCACCGTCATTATACGATACCGGAAGCCCTGAGAATGTATCAAACAAATAAAACGAATGCTGCGGCAGGCGGTCTGCGGCCTCAAAGATAATCTTGGCACTCCCCCCCCTGAAGACACCGACCTCGGCAAAATCAGCATTCAGGCTGGCACAATTTTTTGCGCCTTGATACAACACATAGGCAGACCGCCAATTAAGGACCAGTGTAGTGGATAATTCTTTATACAATGAAACGAAACGTGGGTCCTGCCGCCATATCGTATCAACTCCAAGCAATATTTTTGTTATCCAGTCAACAAAATCGGCGCTGAATTTCAACAATGGTATCCTTGCACGCCGGGGCACAACCGTGCGAAGCAGATACCTGATAGCGGCTGTCATGGGGTAACCTCACAAACGTGCTGAACTCTAAAGTCGGCCCGGCCATTGAAGGCAGGATAATTGGCTGTTAATCAACCTGCAGGGGAATCGTCAGCAGCAAACCCGTCCAGAATGGCTTTTTATGAATGAACAATTGAATAAGTCCTCCGTCCGGGGAACGGTTGCAGTACGAGCCAACGAAACAACCGACAGGACCGACATAATGGTAAGACATGCAGGCCTGTTTAGTCAACTTATTGCTGTGGTATAATCTCGTAAACATTTTTATGGTTTGATGACGTAGGGACAACAGGGGTTCACGTCTTCATACGTCAGATAATCAGCACCATCAGATTAACAAGGGAGGCTGAATATGCTGCGCACAATGCTGCTTCTTGCCCTTCTGCTCATCTCCTTTACGGCGCACGCCGCCGATGATGTTTCGCTGCCGCTTGAGGGCGGGCTCGTGCTGAAACTGCACGCCATCACGGCCGCGCGGAACGTACCGTACGTCTACGTTGACCAGGCGCTGGAAAGCCTCTCCTCAACCGGCGCAAAGGCCAGCATTCTTGCCTGCCGACGCATCGGCAGCCTTGGCAACAATGCAGCTGCTTCGTATTCGCTCATCGCGTATTCGACCGCCGGGAAGCCGACCGAGGTTTTGATTGAAGGCCAGCTGCTTGCGCAGGGCCGGGCCTGGTCGTATGCGCTGAAAGCGCCCCGCGAAGAGTGGGGCCATTCGCTGCTGCTCGTCATCGAGGCCCTGTCGGGGCTTCCGCCCCGGCAGCCCGGGGCCCAGTAAAGAAGCAGGGGCGGCAGGCGCAGCGGCATCGGTCTGATCCGTCTGATGAGTCGGATCGGTCCGATACACAAGCAGCTCCATTTTGCAAACTCCGCGGCAAAATCATGGCCCTGCGAATTGCCCGCACGGGCAAAAATAAAGGCCGCCCGTTCTGGGGCTGCACGGGGTATCCTGGATGCACGGCTGCGATCCCGGGCGAATAAAGCCCGGGCTGAAAACAGCCGTGGGCGGGTGTGCGTCTGGTTCAAGCTGCAGCGTGTTCAGTTGAATGTATGCGTGATTGAAGAAGTATGGTGCCGGGTTACGCTTTGCTGACCCGGCCTGCAGCCTGAACCTGATCGCTACTGGATCTCGATGGTTTTCCTGAAAATAATGTCCGGCCACTCCTTCATGACATATCCCAGCCGCCATTCGCTCTGGGCCAGGTAGGCCAGGTTGCCCATGGCATCGCGCGCCAGATTGCCGAAATTGTCCCTTTCGAAGGCATCAAGGCGTTTTTTATCCGCGCATTCGATCCAGCGGGCGGCCGCGTAGTCGGCCGGTTCATGCACGGCGTCGACCCCGTATTCATCCCTGAGCCGCGCCATGGTGACGTCAAACTGCAGCATGCCCACGGCGCCCATAATATAGTCGCTTCCGAGCAGGGGCCGGAACAGCTGGATGGCGCCCTCTTCGACCAGCTGCATCAGGCCCTTCTGGAGCTGCTTGGCCTTGAGCGGTGATTTCAGCCGCACGCGCTGGAATATCTCCGAGGCGAAGCTCGGGATGCCGGTGAAGCTCAGCGGCTCGCGCTCCGAGAAGGTGTCGCCGATCCTGATCGTGCCGTGGTTGGGTATGCCGATAATGTCGCCGGGCCAGGCCTCCTCGACCAGGCTGCGGTCGCGGGCCATGAAGATGACCGGGTTGCCGATCATGATGTCCTTGCCGAGGCGGTGATGGCGCACCCGCATGCCCTTTTGAAAGCGGCCCGAGCACACGCGCAAAAAAGCGATGCGGTCGCGGTGAGCGGGGTCCATATTGGCCTGTATCTTGAAAACGAACCCGGAGAACTCCCGCTCTTCAGGGCGCACCTCGCGCGTGGCGGTCATGCGCGGCAGCGGCGACGGGGCGATCCGCACGAAGGTGTCGAGAAGCTCGCGCACGCCGAAATTGTTGATGGCGCTGCCGAAGAACACCGGGGTCTGGTTGCCCCGCAGGAAATGCTCCATGTCAAAGGGACTGGAAGCCCCTTCCAGCAGTTCCATGTCGTCTCGCAGCTCGGCGGCCTGCGTGCCCAGCAGCCTGTCAAGCAGCGGATCGCCGAGATCACGGACGGTGGTCACGTCGTCGGGCAGGCGTTTCTGGCTGGGGGTGAACAGGTTCAGCTCGCCTCCGAAGCGGTTGTAGGTGCCGCGGAACTGCTTGCCCATGCCGATGGGCCAGGAAAGCGGCACGCACTCTATCTGCAGCGTGTTTTCGATATCGTCCATAACGGCCAGCGGCGGCAGGCCTTCGCGGTCGAGCTTGTTGACGAAGGTCAGGATGGGCGTGTTGCGCATCCGGCAGACCTCCATGAGCTTGCGGGTTTGGGGCTCGACGCCCTTGACGCTGTCGATGACCATCACGGCGCTGTCAACGGCGGTCAGCACGCGGTAGGTGTCCTCGGAAAAATCCTGGTGGCCGGGCGTGTCCAGCAGGTTGATTTCATGGCCGTGGTAGTTGAACTTCATCACCGAACTGGTGACCGAAATGCCGCGCTCGCGCTCGATGGCCATCCAGTCGCTCGTGGCGTGCCGGCCGGCCCGGCGGGCCTTGACCGCCCCGGCCATCTGGATGGCGCCGCCGAAGAGCAGCATCTTTTCCGTAAGCGTGGTCTTGCCGGCATCGGGGTGGCTGATGATCCCGAAGGTGCGCCGGCGCTCGATCTCCGGGTGGCGCGCAGGGGCAGCTCCGGGCGCCCTGCCCTCGCAGCACGGTGTTTCGTCCAATGCTTCCATATCAAATATGTTCCCTTACGCTGTAATCTTTTTCTTCGTCTTTGCCGGGGTCTGAGAACGGTGCGGACGGTTGACCGGAAAAACTGCAGGAGCCCGCCACGGCGCTTTCCGGCCGGACGGTTCAGGGCGGCGTTACACCGCGAAGCACAGCGGCGCACACGGGGCGTGCAGCCATGCGGTTCGGGATGGAACAGGCGGCGTCTGTTGCGTTCATAACGCGGAACATACTAATTTTTCTTATAAAAAAAGTCAAGCCGAAACTGAAAGGCTATCATTCCCCGCACTTCCCCGTCAAACCATGAGCAGGTGTCTGGCCCGCCGGCATTACATCTCATCTGACTGGCACATCGTCAAAACCGGTGCCTGTCAAATCACGTCGCGGCTGCTGCCGCTCAAGTGCCTTGCAAGAGATGGAACCCGCTCCATTATCTCAAGGCACATGCGCCCGTTGTGATACGGGCATATCCAGAAGCCCGCCTTATCACCGCGCCGTACTCCTTCAGGCGTGACAGAGGAAAACCATGCGCCATTTTTTCTATCGACCAGATACCTGCTTATATACCCCCAGGAATGAATCGCCGTATTGAGATATGCTTCATCCCCTGTACGTTGATAGGCATGTGTGTACCCGACGACACTCTCTGCCTGTTCCCACCAGCTTATAGTGGTGCTCATGCGCCCGGTGGCCCTGTCCCGCTCGGTCACCATGCTTCCGTCGGGCTGAAGCCCCTGTACCGCTGCATCTGCCAGCGTAATGCTGGCAGCCTTTACCCTTTCAAGCAATTCCCGGTCGTTCAGCAAACAGGCAGCCTCATACAGGAGCCATGAAGCCTCTATGTCATGTCCGTACGAATCGATCCGCGAGGTGGGGTTCCAGTTTCTGTCAAAAAAGCATACAAGATGGCCGCTCTTTGTATCGATTATCCTGTCGAGGAACAGAACAACCATATTGCTCAGGCGCTCCGCCATCCTTGTCTCGGGCCATGCCCTGTAGAGATTTGCAAAGGCCTCCATAACATGCAGTGAGGTGTTCATGGTCTTTTCATCAACAGCGCTTTTTTCTCCGATAAGCATGTCACGGCTGCGCTGCCATTCCCGGGTGAATACTTCATAATAGCCGTTCGCCTCTTCGTCGAGCACATATTTTTCCAGGAGCTCGAATATGTTTTTTGCTTCCTGCAATGACTCGTTATCACCTGCAGCCCGTGCATATTCAGCCAGCCCGCATATAAAAAATGCCTGCGTATAGGTTTGTTTCCGTGCGTCCCGGGGCTCACCGTTCGCATTAAGGCTCCTGAAGGCGCCGCCGAATTCCCTGTCGATGAAATGCGCAATGATGTAGTCCCTGGCGCGTGTGGCAAGGCGAAGGTATTCCGGATTCTTCGTTACCCTGTAGGCAGCCGAGTATGTCCACAGAATTCTTGCATTCAGTATACCGCCCTTTTCAGCTGAAGGCCGCGCCGCATTGTTTGCGTCTATTCTGCCGTAAAACCCTCCGTTGACGTCATCCGGCATCCTTGTCGACCAGAAAGGCAGTATGTTGTTTACAAGATTGGCTGAAACGTCTTTTTTAAGCTGCAGCAGCTTCTGCCCGGGGTCCGGTCCGGCTGAGAGTTGAAAGGCCAGCACGTTTTTGGCAGCTGCGATCAAGGATGAAAGGAGGGAAATGATTTTTTTCATGCCGGGAAAGCATCCGGGGCGCGTCTACAGTTTTGCCGGGCTGAATATCGTTAACCCGGACAGCGGCAACTGCCTGCGGGCTGCCTTCACAGCAACACGTCGCGGTCAGGCGCCCGGGGCTGGACGCCGGCATCATCACAGCAGATTGCTGGCAAGGTCGGCAAGCTCGGACCGCTCGCCCTTTTCGAGATTGATGTGGGCGTAGAGCTTCTGCCCCTTCATTTTTTCGATCAGGTAGCTCAGGCCGTTGGAGTAGCTGTTGAGGTAGGGATGATCGATCTGGAAAATGTCGCCCGTGAACACGAGCTTGGTGCCCTCGCCGGCGCGGGTGATGATGGTCTTGACCTCGTGCGGGGTGAGGTTCTGGGCTTCATCCACAATAAAGAATATGCGCACCAGACTGCGTCCGCGTATATAGGACAGCGGCGATATGACCAGTTTTTCCTCCTGCAGGAAATCCTTGATGCGGCTCTGCTTGCTTTTTGACTCCTCGAAATTGCTCTGGATCACGCCGAGATTGTCATAGAGCGGCTGCATATAGGGGTCGAGCTTGGACTGGATATCGCCCGGCAGGTAGCCGATGTCCTTGTTGCTCAGGGGCACGACAGGGCGGGCTATGTAGATCTGCCGGTAATTTTTGCGGCGCTCAAGCGCGGCCGCCAGAGCCAGCAGCGTCTTGCCCGTGCCGGCCTTGCCCGTGATGGTCACGAGCTGTATACCGGTATTCATCAATGCGTTGATCGCAAAGGCCTGCTCTGCGTTGCGCGGGGTTATGCCGTAGGCCGATGTTTTATCAACCTTTTTCACGATTGCGCCGGTCGCATCGATGGCTGCCAGCGCCGACTTTTTGCCGTTGCGCAGGATCATGAACTCGTTGGCCTCGGGAGCATCCTTGCACTGCAGCTCGGCAACGCCGACTTCAAAGGGCTCGCGGTACAGGCGGTCGATGACATCCTCGGCAACCCCGGTCTCTAAGCGGTGGCCCGTGTACAGGGCCGTCGGGTTCTTGACATGGTCGGTCGTGTAGTCCTGCGCCGTAAGCCCGATCGACTTGGCCTTCATGCGCAGATTGACGTCCTTGGTGACCAGTATCACCTGACGGGCGGGATTCTTTTTTACCAGGTTATAGGCCGTGTTTAAAATGCGGTGATCGGGCTTGTCGGGCAGAAAATTAGCCAGCAGGTCGGGATGGAACTCCTCCTCGAGGCGAAGCATGATTTTGCCCTTGTGCGGGCCTATTTTCAGCCCCTGTTCGAACAGCTTATCTCCGCTCAGGGCGTCAAGCGAGCGTACAAATTCGCGGGCATTGAAGTTCAGCTCGGAGTTGCCTTTTTTAAACTGATCAAGCTCCTCGAGCACGCTCACGGGGATGACGATGTCGTGTTCATCAAACTGATACATGCAGGAACTGTCATGCAGAACCACATTTGTATCAAGAACAAACAGTTTCTTTTTCGCGCCGGCCATGCATACCCCCCTGAGACCTGATAAGAATGTTACCTGCAGCCGTATGGTGCGCACATCATAGCATTTGAGCTGACTATTTTCAACAACGGTCGAAAAAAAGCAATGACGATAGTAACATATTGAATTTTCTTTATTTTATAACTATTTCCCGGCCCTATATTATATTATTTTACCTTGTAGGGCTGTTTTTGTCATAATTTCTATTGATTTTTCCATTGTTTATGTTAAATAGAAAGCCGTAAACCATTTAGATATATTTTTTTTATTATAACACAAAATATTCTATGAATTTTATATTTAATTTTTTTCCTCGACTTCCGATATACCTAGTTAAAAGTACATTAACCCACTGAGGTCAACCATGAAGAACCCAAAAGACGATGCACAACAGATCATGACGGTTGAAGAAGTTGCCGATTTCCTTAAGCTGTCAAAGATCACTATTTACAAACTGGTAAAAAAGGGGCATCTGCCGGGCTTCAGGGTCGGCAACTCCTGGCGCTTCAGAAAAGATAAAATTTACGAGATCATCTCGCGTCAGGATATCGAGCTGGGCTAAAATCCGCCGCCGTCTGAGCGCCGCACTGCCGTGCGTCAGCATCGCTGTCAGCCATTGAGGTCATATGCGAACACTTATCAATGCCGCCGGTCTGGTTCTGCTGGTGGCCATTATAGTCATTTTCTGCGTATTGAACATCGAGCGGGTCGACCTGAACCTGCTGTACGTTAACCTGCTGGAGTGGAAAATCGAGTACCCGGTGTGGCCGCTGCCGCTGTGCGTGCTTGTGCTGGTGCCGCTGGGAGCCGGCATGGTGATGGGAGCCCTGCTGTATGCGCTGAAAATCCTGAAACTCAGACGCCTGGTGCGCACTCTGACAAAAGAAGTCGTGGAGCTGCGCAGCCGGGTGCGTTCAGTCTAAAGCATTCTCCTGCATACTATAGTCCCCAAAACACCAAGCGTTCGCCCTGAGCTTGTAAAAGGGGCGGACGGCTTATGAATCGCACATACGTCCGTTCATTGTTCGACAGGCTCGCCATGAACGGGATCACTTTCACTTTCCGCAAAACGTTACATAAAAAATTCATATGTTCCAGCCGGCCCCTCAGGTAATGCAGCGCATGAAAGCCGCAACGCAGTCGGGGCACAACTGATCCCCGCTTACGTCCTCTATAATCTGCAGAGCCTTTTCCTTTCCTGTTTTTGCCTGGTACGGCCGCTCGCTAGTAATGCTGTCATAGGTGTCCGCGACGGCGATGATGCGCGCCGACAGCGGAATGCGGCCGCCCTTGAGCCCCTCGGGATATCCCTGCCCGCCCATGCGCTCATGGTGATAGAGTACGCCGGGAATAATGGACGCAAGGCTGGGGATGGGCCCGAGAATCTCGGCGCCGATCACGGGATGGCGCTGTATGAGGCTGAATTCGGCATCGGTGAGCCGCCCGGGCTTGAGCAGCACGTCATCGCGCACGCCGATCTTGCCCAAGTCGTGCAGGCGGGCCGCCATGCGCATCGTCTGGAGTTCCTCATCGCTGAAGCCCATCTCGGTTGCCATGGCGACCGAAAGGTCCGCCACCATTTCAGAATGGCCGCGCGTATAAACGTCGCGCGCTTCCAGGGCCTGCACCAGACTGGTGATGCTGGCTATCATCAGGGTGCGCTCCGTGTCAAGGCGCTCTTTTTCCTTGAGCAGCAGCTGAAAATGATCGGAGAGCAGCTTCTCAGCCATGATCACAAGCTGCTCAACGTTGAAGGGCTTTTCGATATAACCGCAGGCGCCGCGCTCAAGCATGCGCCTGATAACTCCGCGCTCGCCTGCCGTGCTCATCAGGACAAAGGGAATCGCGGACCACTCGCTGCTGGCGCGCAGAACCGAGCACAGCTGCGCGCCGTCCATTTCCGGCATATGCAGGTCGCACAAAATCAGGTCAGGCCTGCTTTTTTTGAGAAATTCGATGGCACGAGCGCCGTTTTCAGCCGTGGCGACCTTAAAGCCCGCCTGTGCAAGCCCCTTGCGCGCAATCGACAGAACCAGCTTTGAATCATCAACTACCAGCACAAGGCGCTCGCGCAGGAACAGCGCCTTGTTGAGCACGTCTTCAATGCGTGCGCGCAGCTCCTGGCGGGCATTGGTCTTGGTGATGAACGCCGCGGCTCCGGCCTTGAAGCCCCTCTCGATGGCCTCGTCGGAGTCATGCGAGCTGAGCATGACAACCGGGATGGCCTGCGTCGCCGTGTTATGCTTGAGCTGCCCGCACAGTTCAAAGCCGTCCATGCGCGGCATTTCAATATCGGTGATAACAAGGTCGAAGTGCTGTTGAGTGGCAACCGAAAGCGCCTGATACCCGTCGTCCGTGGCTATGACCTCAAAGCCGAGCGCAACCAGTTCCCGCTTCAGTGCGTTGCGGATCATGCTGCTGTCATCGACGACCAGAATGCGCGGTTTTTGGGTGCCATGCTGCTTGAGCCTGTTCATACTGCTCCTTCTACCACGGCACGGCCTGCCGACGCAAGCACCATCACGCACCGGCGCACGCCTGCGCAGACCTGCTCATGCGCGCCCTGATTCAAAAGCCGCGGCCGCCACGATAATCAGTCCGCCGCATATGGTTGCACCGGACGGCACCTCGCCGAGCACCAGCCAGGCAAGAGCCACGCCGTAGACCGGCATCAGGCAGCTTATCAATCCGGCGGTTTTCGCCGTAAGCGAACGCAAAGCGCCGGCAAACATACTGTGCGGAACAGCCGTGCACACCAGGGCCAGCAGGGCAAGCTGCAGCCAGACTGCCGGGCTGAGCGCAGATGAAGCCTGCCGCGCAAACGGCCAGGCCGCAAGGCCCGCGATCAGGCACTGGTACAGCATGGCCGTATCGCCCCGGTAAACACCCAGGTAGTTGCGCTGCACGATATTGCGCAGGGTAAAGGCGGCGGCGGACACGAGGCCCCAGAAAACCCCGGCGGCCGCTCCCGAGCCGAAAGAAAAATCAGGCACCAGCAGATACACGCCCGCCAGCACGAGCAGGGCGCACAGCACGTCAAGACGGCGGGGGCGCTCACCCTGCCACAGGGGCTCGAGCAGCACCGACATAACCGGGTAGGTGTACAGAGCGATCATGCCGATTGCCACGGTTGACACCTGCATGGCATGGAAATACGTCACCCAGTGAACGCACATCAAAAGACCGCACAGCAGCATGAGCAGCCATTCGGGCCCGCGATCAAGCACGAAGCGGCGCTTGAGGGCCATGCCGAGCAGCAGCAGAAAAGCGGCTGCCAGCAGGCAGCGCCGTGAAATGATATCGACTGCCGGGAGATCGATAAGCTTGGCAAACAGCCCGGTGCCGGCCAGCAGTATGTTGGCAATGTGCAGTCCGGCAAGACCCGTTCGTTTGGAAAGCTGCTGCGCTGAATTCATAATTGTTGCCCGCGTTAAACGATCCCGCGCATGTAACCACATGCCGTGCACTGCAAACGGTCCTAAAAACTTGACGAAAGCCCTTTAGAAATGCTACAGTTGGAGCCTGCAGCATCACGGGAGGGATGGCCGAGTGGTCGAAGGCGGCGGTCTTGAAAACCGTTGGCCCGGGGAACCGGGTCCGTGGGTTCGAATCCTACTCCCTCCGCCAGTAACACTCGAAAGATGCGCATCTTACTATAACAGGCCTTGAGTGTTCAAGGCCTTTCTTGTCTGCAGCCGGTATGCACCCCGCGGGAAAACCACCCATGGTCCGTCCGGCCCGGCATACAACCGGATCTGCGCGAATCGCCAGGCTCAGGGCTGTTGTTCAACTGCCTGTGTAAAGTCTGACCCCCGGGATTTTTATTTGCCTGTTTACCCTCCATGCTGTTTATGTTACATTTTCAACACCATGGCACTGAGAATCCTTTCCCCATTGTCCCACACCGACGAGGTCGAGCCCCTCATTGAGGCCGGGGCCGGCGAGTTCTACTGCGGCATCCTGCCCGAGCAGTGGAGGCGCGATTACAGCGTGGCCGCCTCGATCAACCGCCGCCAGGAAAACAACCGGGCACAGGGCACCAGCCCGCACATGGACACGTTCGAGGATCTGGCGCGCTGCGTGGAGCTGGCGCGGCCGCACGGCGTCAAGGTCACAATCACCCTCAACGAGCACTACTACAGCAACGCCCAGTACCCGGCCCTGACCGCCTACATCGAGCAGTGCCTCAAGGCCGGGGCCGACACCTTCATCGTGGGCGACATCGGCATCATCCTGACCCTGCAGGACATCGATCCCAATGTGAACATCCATATCAGCACCGCCGGCACGGCCTT
The DNA here is from genome assembly GCA_903881505.1 of uncultured delta proteobacterium. GTDB lineage: Bacteria > Desulfobacterota > WTBG01 > CAIYCZ01 > CAIRTM01 > CAIRTM01. The sequence continues at coordinate 10,762 of CAIRTM010000075.1, forward strand.
CAATTCCGAAACCGTGCATTTCTACCGCGACCTCGGAGCAAAACGCGTCATCCTGCCGCGGCATCTCACGCTGGACGAGATCCGGGCCATCGCCGAAAACGTCAACGGCATCGAGCTTGAGGCCTTCATCCTGAACTCGCGCTGCGCCAACATCGACGGCTTCTGCACGTTCCAGCACGGCCTGGCCGAATTCGTTGAGGAGCCCGCGCGCAAGCACGACTTCGAGAACGCCTGCATGATGCTCTACAAGATCACCGCCGACGTGAAGGGCTGCGCGACCCAGGAGGAAAAAGAGGCCAAACTGAAGAATGTCGCCTGGGAGCGCCAGCATTTCTGGTCGGCCGTGCATATCGACGACCGCCCCTGCGGGGCCTGCGCCCTGTATGAGCTCGAGGACATGGGCCTTGCCGGGGTCAAGATCGTGGGCCGGGGCAATACATTCGACAAGAAGATCAAGGACGTGCGCTTTCTGAAGGGCCTGCTCGATTACCTGCGCAATGAAAAGCCGACGAAAAAGCAATTCCGCGAGCGGGCGCGCAAGCAGTACAAGGAGATCTACGACTGCGTATGCCTGATTTTTAAGTGCTATTATCCATCCGTGCTGCTCGAGCAGGACAACCAGGCCTGACCGTGGAATCCGTATACATATCCGCACATAAAGACGGCACCCTGGCAAAACGTATAGGACAGGCGCTGGAAGCCCTGCGCTGCTGCGAGCTGTGTCCGCGCCGCTGCCGGGTCGACCGCACGGCCGGGGTGACCGGCGTGTGCAAAACCGGACGCAATGCCAGTGTGGCGAGCTTTGCACCCCACTTCGGCGAGGAGGCTCCGCTGGTGGGCCGATTCGGCTCAGGCACCATCTTTTTCAGCAACTGCAACCTCAACTGCGCCTTCTGCCAGAATTTCGAAATCAGCCGCGGCGAAGAAGGCAGCCCGGTAACGGCTTCGGAACTGGCCCGCATGATGCTTGACCTCCAGGCGCGCCAGGTGCACAACATCAATTTCGTCAGCCCGTCGCATGTCGTGCCGCAGATACTCGAGGCCCTGCCCGAGGCGATCGAAGGCGGCCTGAACATCCCGCTTGTATACAACAGCGGCGGCTACGACAGCGTTGACACTCTCAGGCTTCTCGACGGCGTCATCGACATCTACATGCCCGACATGAAATTCTCGTCCGACATTCCGGCCCTGTTCTACTGCGGCGCGCCCGACTATCCGCAGGTTGCGCGTGAAGCTGTCCGGGAAATGCACCGCCAGGTCGGCGACCTGCGGCTCAATGAGCGCGGCCGCGCCCTGCGGGGCCTGCTGGTGCGCCACCTTGTCCTGCCCGACGGCCTTGCCGGTACGCAACAGGCTATGAAGTTTCTTGCGGAGGAGATTTCGCCTGCAACCTATGTCAACATCATGGACCAGTACCGGCCCTGCGGCGGCATCAAGGAATTCAAGGAGCTTCAGCGCCGCATCACACCCGAAGAATACGAAGAGGCTCGTGCTGCTGCCCGCGCTGCCGGGCTCAGCCGCCTTGACAGCCGCGAGCGCCCGATCCTCCTGCACTGGCGATAGCCCGTCCACGCGCATGACTGCCGAAAAGTCCCGCTACGTCTCGTTTAACGCATTCCTGAAGGAGCGCTTCGGCGAGCGCGTGCAGAAAATAACGCTCGACGCAGGGCTCACCTGCCCGAACCGCGACGGCATGCGCGGCACAGGCGGGTGCGCCTACTGCGATGCGTCCGGTTCAGGAACCGGGGCGGCCGCACGCACGGCTGATGTGCGCGGACAGGCCCTGGCCGGCATGCAGGCCATGCAGCGCCGCTACGGCGCCAAAAAATGTATCGCCTACTTCCAGTCGTTCTGCAATACCTACGCCCCGCTCCAACACCTGAAAGGCCTCTACGGCAGCGTTGCGGATCTTCCGGGCGTGGTCGGCCTGTCGGTCGCGACCCGGCCCGACTGCCTGAGCACGGACATCCTTGACCTGCTGGCCGGATATTCAGAGAGACTGATGGCCACCCTTGAACTGGGCCTGCAAAGCTGCCACGATAAAACCCTTGCGCGCATCAACCGCGGCCACACGTTCCAGGAATTCCTTGACGGCTACGCCCTCGCCCGCCGATACCCTCTGCGCCTCTGCGTGCACATCATCATCGGCCTGCCGGGTGAAAGCGCCGAACACGTGCGCGAAACCGCACGCACGCTCGCCCGCCTCAAGCCGGACGGGATCAAAATACACTGCCTCTACATTCACAGGAATACGGCGCTTGAACAGGAATTTCGGAAGGGGGGTTTTCAACCGATATCTCGCGATGAATTCGTCGCTTCGGCCTGCGACATGCTTGAACTGCTGCCGCCCGCAACGGTCATCGAGCGCCTGACCGGCGACCCGCTCAAAAGCCGCCTTGTCGCGCCGGGGTGGACCCTGCGCAAGCAGGATATTTTACAGGCCATCGAGCAGGAACTCACGCGGCGCGGCTCACGCCAGGGGCAGTACTGGAAGAAATAAAAACGCCCGCTATGAAGCGAACTCGAACACCGACGCCTCATGCAGGCTGCTCACCAGGATGTAGCGCGCAACGCGCACCCGCACAAGAGCGCATTCCGGTGAATAGATAAAATCCTTCAGGCCGGCGTGACGGGCGGCATGGCGGCCCTTGAGCGCATCCTCATCCTGTTTTCCGGGAAATTCAACAGAACCCAGGGCGGTCACGGCCATGCCGGATGTAAACCCGAACCCGCTTCGCATGCGGTCATCCACAAGCAGCGAAACATTGGGGTTGCGCAGCATGTTGGCGTACTTGCTGGTAGACCGCGGAGTTGAAAAAACAATCGTTTGCAGGTCATCCGAGGGCGTGAAGGACACCAGGTTGCAGTAGGGGCTCTCCTGCGAAACGGTTGCAAGTATTGCGAGCCGCTGCCCGTTGAGCAGGCCCGCGATTGCAGATTGCAGTGCGGTGCGATCGATTTTCATGGGCTGTTCTTTCATAGTCAATACATCACTGAACCATGCAGCGGGATGGACACGCTTCGCGCGTCCGCCCTGTTGTACGTTCTACTTCCACTGCCGGCTGCCGCGCGCCGGGCCGAATTCCGAGCCGATCAGCAGCCTGACAAAAAAGAAATATATCATGTGACCGATCTTTGTGAAGGGCAGTGCTATCAGCAGGATATTGCCGGCCAGCAGATGCAGGGTTATGACGGTTTTGTAATCAAACAGGTGATGATAGGCGAAAAATCCGGTCAGGAACGGGGCCATGACACATGCGAGCAGCACATAATCAGCCAGCGTCGATATGGCCTGCACGCGCGGCAGCACCAGCCGGCGCATGAGAAAAAAAACACCGCAGGCAAGCACCACGGCGGTCATGACATCGATCAAAGGCTCGGGCAGGCTCACAGGCTGAATGCCCCAGGAGCGGTATAGCTCGAGGCTGTGCCCCAGCGCGAGCAGCGGTGCCGCGAACAGACAGGCGTGAAACACGATTGAAACGATGAACATGACCGGGTGAACGGCAAAGGCGCTCTGCTGAAAGCGCGCCAGACGGTTGAGGGTCTGCTCTTCAGGTGTGAGCGCGGTTTTTACCGCGGAGGCAGGCAGCGTTCGTTTTTGTTTGCGTGAGGTCAGGTGGTAGAGTTCATAAATGCGGTAGGCACTGCCCGCGCACAGTATCAGCACGGCCGCCCACAGCATCGGCCCGCGCGCAAACGAATAGATGCCGCCAAGCATGGAATCGTACATAGGTGTAATGCCGATTGAGATGAGATCGCAGGCAAAGATGCTTACTCTTACTGGTTGCAATAACACACTACCGCTTTATCGGGATCGCTATCGAAATCGACATTGCCTGCTCTTTTACTGCGTTGCAGCATTAGGAACCGCAGCAGGCAAGCTTCAAATGCTTTTTATGCAACAACCTTAGCCCTCAAGCCAGGAGTTGGAATACAGCACCCTGCCGGTGAGCACGTTGACGCTGCGGGCATAGTTGCGCTCAACAGGGGAAAGCCCGGCGATGTCAACGGCAGCGCCGTCCATGATGCGCCCCGCAAGATCGGACAGCTCCGGGTGTGCGCCCCGGCACAGGGCCATGATTTCCTTATCGTATGCGTCAAGGATCGCAGAGTACAGTCCGTTTCTGTGCAGCATCAAAAGATAGGCGCGATTCAGATGCGGCCGCAGCTCAGCCGGCGCCCCGTTGGAAACGTTGGACAGGCCGACGATTGACCGGCAGCCCGGGGCAATCTCGCCCAGCATCTGCATGAATTCCGTGCAGGCCAGAAGCTGGTTGATCTCGCCCATGATCGGCGTGGCGATCGGGTCGACGAAAATGTCCTCGTTGGAAATGCCGGCCTCGTTGGCCCGGTAAATCAGATCGACTGCCAGGGCTGCGCGCTCATTCACGTCGCGCGGCATGCCGTCGCTGCCCCACAGCAGGCCCACCATCAGGGCGTTGTATTTTTTCACCAGCGCTATGCCCGCATCCATGCGGTCTGCCTGACAGGACACGGAGTTGACCAGCGGGCGGCCGCCTTTTGTGTGGGCCTGCAGCCCGGCTTCCATGGCCTCGAGGTTGGTCGTGTCAAGCGACAGGGGCAGATCCACGACCGCGTGAATGGTCTCCACCAGCCAGCGCATCAGCTCCGCGCCGTCCTTGCGCGCAGGGCCGATATTGACATCGAGAAAGTCGGCGCCCGCGGCAGCCTCGGCCTTGGCCATTTCCTGAATGGGGCCGGGATTGCGCTCCTTCATGGCCGGCCCGATTGTTTTGGACATGATGTTGATGCTCTCAGCGATGGTGACGATCATGGTTTTTTTCTCCGGCATGGTCACGTTTGTAATCTATCGATACCGTTTGTGCGTAATGTGGCGCTGGCAGGGGCAGGCCCCTGTGCCTGCCCTGGGGGCGAAAAATTTTTCGCCCCTACGTCTGCAATTTGCATCTGTCGCCCCGGACCTCAGCCCTGTGTCGCAATTCGTTTTTTCTGTCATTTCGACCGAAGGGAGAAATCTTTAATTTCAGATAATCAACTACTAAAGATTCCTCACATTCGTTCGGAATGACAAATACGGCTATTGCAATACAGCCGCAGGGTGCGCACAGCGCAATGTTTAGTCCTCAGGCTTTCCAGTTTTTCAGAAACGGCGTCAGGTGCGCGGCTTCGCGCGGCCCGATCTGTATGGTCCAGCCGGGCAGCTCTTCTTCCAGGTCGCCGCTGATTGTTGCGGTCAGTCCCGGAATTACCAGCGTGCGGTGCTTGATTTTGTCCATTATGCCCGACTTCTTAATGAACGCTGCGATCGAGTCGGCCACGAATTTCCCGGCTGCCCAGGCGGTCAGCACGGACAGGCCTTCGGTGTCCTTGATCAGCAGCCAGGCCGGCATGCGGCTGGTTTCGATTTCACCGGAAACGACAAAATAGGTGAGTGAAAAGTTGCTCGTAATCAGCACGGGCGAGTTCTCGTCCGGGTTGTTGATTTCGTAAATGCCCTCGGTGGTTGCCATGGGCCGCTGCGGGTCGGTGTAGATGTTCATGCGCTGCACGGCAAGGGGAAACAGGTTGGCGCCGTGCAGGTCACCCATGATGATAATCCCGGCGTACTTAGGGATAAAGGTCGCGGCGAACAGGGTTTCCTGCATGGGCTCATCGGTCATCTCGCACGGAAACACAATCGTGGGAAAGCCGAGCGCCCGAACATTGGCTTTCAGGGCTGCGCGGCGGATATTCATCTGGTCCTCGAACGCCTGGTGCAGATCGCGCGTGCCGGTGTCGATCACGATGTCGTTGATTTTTATGTCCTTGAGCTGTGCGGTCAGCTTCGCAACCTCGTCAAGGCCGCTGCCGCGCACGGCAAGGGGGCAGCTGTGTTCGCGCGCCAGATCAGCCATGGCCTGCAGGTTGTCCGCGGTGGCAGCGTAGATGAGCGGACGCAGGCCCGATGCTGCCTTCAGGCCCTCGGCCATCACGGCCGGGTCCGCGCTCATCAGCACCATGTTCGTCACGCCGGTTTTGCGGGCGCGTTCAACCAGCGCGGCAAATGATACGGCGCTGCCGCTTGCAGCTTTCAGTGCGGCAATGTCGGCTTTGAGGTGCATGCCCACGCGCTCCCAGGAAAGCGAGAGCAGGCGCTGCAGTTTTTCGTCGGTTTCTTCGGCCGGCATTGCATCGCTCACCAGCACGCCGAGGCCGGGAGGGTTCACGAATGTTTTTTCATGCCGGAACATGACGGTTTCACCGCCCACTTTCAGTGCATTGTCGCCTGTGCCGATGGTAACGCAGCGGATCGGCGGGGCCGAGGCCTCTTCAAGCTGGGCGCGCACGTCATCGGCGATATACGGGCATGCGGCCAGATCGGCCTGGCCCGCGGCGAGCTTCATGGCAAAGGCCATGCAGGTCGGCACCCCACATTCCTGACAGTTCGTCTTGGGGAGTTTCTTGAAAATATCTATTCCGGACAATGGCATTGCTTTCCTCCTGCTGACTGCACCCTCGGCCCGCAGGTTCGTTCATTAAAACATGCTGCAGCCGTGAAAAGTCAAAAAAATTCTATTGCTGTGACGCATTCGTAAAAAGTTCGCAGGCCGCTATGCCCGTGGAATCATTTGTAGGGGCACGGCATGCCGTGCCCCTACCGCAGGAGGTCCCGCCAGGCGGGAAGGACACAGCGCAACGCAGCATCCGGGCTTTTTACGAATGCGTCAAATCATGGATTCCATTTCCAGCGCCGGATGCTTTTTCTTTTTCAAAAACGGCAGGATCTCCTCCTGCGACATGCCGACGGTTTCATCCGCGATGCGGTCCGCGAGATTGCTCACACCCAGGGCCTCGCCGCGCGCATTTATTTTATCCCGCAGTTCCTCTTTCAGCTGCGAAGGCATCCAGACCAGGCGCGTAATGCCGCCTTCGGCCCTCAGGAATTTGCCCGAGCAGATATAGTGCTTGCTGTGGCCCACGAATCCGGGCGTTACCGCGCCGCCGCCGACCGAGCCGGCAAGGGTGGTGAACTTCATGCCGCAGGGCGTGGTGTCGCCCTTGAAGTCGCGGTCAACGGTCATGACCCCGTTGCACTGGTCGAGGTAGGCTGCGATGCATTCAAAGCAGCCGCACGAGGTCATAGGGTCCTGCATGATGCTGTAGGCGTTGACGTTCTGTACCTTGCCGCGCGAGGCCTGGGCCACGAAGTCGTTGACACCGCGCCAGTTGCCCATGCGGCCGTCATTCTCGGCGCCTTTTTCGATCGGCTGGTTGGGCCCGGTCGGGTTGATCTCAAAGGCGGCCTTGCAGTCCAGCCAGTTGTAGGCGCCGCACAGGCCGGTGCGCTCGGGCGTTATCACGCACACGTGCGACGGCGCAAATGACTGGCACAGGGTGCAGGAGTAGAAAATCCCCTCGGCCTCGTCGGTCAGATTGGCGATGCGCGCGTCGCGCAGGCGGTAGGCTTTGCGGGCCTCCTCCAGCACCTGCTGCACGCGCTGCTCCTCGGTGAAAATCGTGACCTGCACCTTGTCGAGGATGTTGCCGAAATCCTTGTGGTACATGGCGTGCAGGATGCGGCCGATATCCTTGAACGTAAAGCCCTTGTCAACCGCCTGCCGCGCAAGCCTTATCCATGAGATGTCGCGCTGGCCGATGTGCATGATGCCCTGCGCGTAGTTGATCAGGTGATGGATCTGGCGCTCGAGTATGGGCAGGAAATCCTCCTGCATTTTGCGGCCGGCGATTTCAACGTAGATTGCAAGCGGAAGCTTTGTGCCGGGCGCGATATCGGGAATGTCGGGGCCCACAACCTCGATGCGGCCGTCCTCGACCTTGTCCATATCGCGCAGCACTGAGAATTCAACCATCTGGGTGCGGCCGCCGCCGCATTCGAAATAAATGTCGTCGCCGCGAACGCGCTCGCCTTCAAAGGCCGGGCCGTAGGCAACTGGAATCGGCACCTCGGTGACGGTCACTTTCAGGCCGCGGGTCTCGACCGCGCGGGCGACCATCTGGTCATGCGGCACATTGGGCACGACGTGTTCGTAGGTGCAAATGCCGGTCGGCAGAACGGCCGGGATATTCGTGTCGGCGATAACCGGGAAACCGAAATTAATGCAGCCGGCCGCGTTGGCGTACCACTCGTCCGTCACCGTTCCCATGGCCAGCACAAAGGCGAAGATGCGGTCCTTGTTATAGATCAAATTCTTGCGGAAGTCGCCTGGCTTAATGCCGCCGAAGGCCATGGCCGCCCGGCAGGCAAACCCGAGCGCGAACACCGCTCCTGAAATGTCAGGGCTGAACGGCACGAGGCGCGTGCCCCAGCCGATTTGCACGCCGGCATCAACGAGCTGCTGCGCAAAGCAGTGGCTCTTGTCCTGCGAGGCCATGAACACGTACAGGTTTTTTGTTTGCAGTTCTTCCGCGATTTTGCGGGCAGTTTCGCTGTCAGGCGCAGCACCAACGATGGCCGCAAATCCCGGCGCGCTGCCGTCGACGAACTCCACGCCGCGCTTGCGCAGGATCACGTCGCTTGCCGCGCCCAGCCAGATGTTGTCATCGCCTACGTCTTCGCCGCGCAGGTAAAAATCGGGCTTTTCAAGATAGCGGATCGCCTCGTCGATTTCCTCGTAGAAGAGCGTTGCCATGCCCGCGTCAAGGGCCGGGGCGAGGTAGGGCAGGGGCATGTTTGCACGGACCGGCCGGGGCAGCAGCCGGCGTGCGCGCTCAAACACCAGCTGGCAGTCGCCGAGGTTTCTGACCGCGATGCCCAGCATGGCGTAAATTATCGGCAGGAAATAGGCCGTGTCGGGAAAACCGATTCCCTGGTCCGGGCCGTAGTTCTTCAGCACCCGGGCATAGGTGGTTTCAACCCGGCGCGCGATTGCGTGCGCGCCGTTGATGGCTGCAGTGCAGATTATCTTAGACACACGTTTCTCCTTTACCAGGCTGTTGAAAAACGCCGGTCTGCGGCGTTGCGCTCACCCTGCGTCACTGCGGCGTACACAAACGTACGCCTCATTCCTCGGGTTTCGCGCGCCTTGCATCCGGACATTTTTGAACAGCCTGTATAAAAATACTTTTTCAACAACCTGCTGTAGGCCGGATTAATCCGCCGTTGCGGAGAGTCCGGAATTTTTTGTGCGCCGTATTCTGCCGGACACGCTGTGCTTTGTCCGGCCTACGCCGTGTTGTATACAGCCATGTAGGGTGCGCCGTGCGCACCGGGTTTTCGTGATTGGTGCGCACGGCGCACCCTACAGTTTTATGCTGACCGTCGCTCAGGTCGCCTCGAGTTCGCGCCGCATGGCCATATCCATGAGCACGCGCTCGCGCGCCTTGTCGATGCCGAGGGCGGCGCGTTTTTTATCAATATGCGCGATCATTTTCGCGGCCATTTTCAGGGGGTCGGGCTCGAAATCCCACATGCCGCCCCAGCTTTCCTCAAGTCCGTTGAACAGATAGTCGGTATAGACCTGAGATCCCAGGGTCGGAAACGTGGTTCCGAACACGGTGTAGACGCCTGATGCAACGAAATAGTGCCCGATCGACACGGCCTTTTCACTCATCCACCCCGGCGCCGCGCCCGCGGCCGGAAGCTCGTTGATGTCGTCGCCCAGGCCGCCTTCCTTGACAACGGCAGTTGCGGCCATCAATATGCGCGAGTTGTCAACGCAGGAGCCAAGATGCAGCACCGGCGGGATGCCCACGGTTTCGCATATCTCGGCCAGGCCAGCACCGCAATGCTTCGCAGCCTCCGGGGTCAGCAGGCCGGCCTTGCCGCAGGCCATGGCCACGCAGCCGGTTGTGAGCACGATCACATCGTTTTTGATCAATTCCTTGATCAGGAGTATGTGCGGCTCGTCATCGGTTGTGCGCGCGTTATTGCAGCCCACAACTCCTGCAATGCCGCGGATGCGGCCGCCGATGATATTATCGTTAAGGGGCTTGTACGAGGAGCGGAATGTGCCGCCCAGAAGGTAGTTGATGGTTTCGTGAGAGAATCCGGCCACCATGTCGGTGCGCACATCGGGGATGTTGACGGCTTTCCTGTCGCGCCGGGTGAAATTCTCAACAGCGGCACGCACGATTTTTTTCGCGGTCGCTATCGCGTCGTGTTCGTCGAATTCGATATGGGTCGCGCCCTGCATCTTGGCTTTGGGCGAGGTGGTGACGACCAGCGTGTGAAAATTTTCGGCCGTTTTCTGGACGGCCTGCATGATGCATTGCACATCAACCACCATGGCGTCAACCGCGCCGGTCGCGATGGCGAGCTCCTGCTGCAGAAAGTTGCCCGCAATCGGCAGGCCGTGGCGCATCAGGATCTCATTGGCCGTGCAGCACATGCCGGCCACGTTGATGCCGGCTGCGCCGTTCTTTTTCGCAAGGTCGAGCAGGTCCGGGTCCTGCGAGGCCACCACCACCATTTCGGAGAGCAGCGGCTCGTGCCCGTGCACGATCACGTTGACTTCGTCGGCCTTGAGCACGCCCAGGTTGATGCTGCCGGCAACCGGCACGGGCGTGCCGAACATGACATCCTGCAGCTCGGTTGCGATCAGCGATCCTCCCCAGCCGTCGGAAAGCGCGCAGCGGGCGGCCTGGGCGGTGATGTTTTTATAGTCCTGGTCAACGCCGGTGTGTGTGCGGTGCATCAGCTCAACCACTTCGCGATCGATGCCGCGCGGGGCCAGCCTGTGTTTGCGCCACAACTCCTGGCGCTTGAGGGGCGCGCGTTTCAGAAATACCAGCTCGCCTTCCTGCTGCCCGAACTGGGATACGCACTTTTCACCCACCTGCACAGCCAGCTCCTGCACAGACAGGTTTGCGACATCAAGGCCGAAGTCAAGCCCCAGCTGCAGCAGCTTCTGCTCATCCTTGATGCCGTAGCCGGGGATTTCACCGCGGGCGGCCAGCAGAAACACTTCGGCAACGCCCCGGCCGTGATCAGAGTGGGCGGCAGCGCCGGCCGCAACCATGCGGGCGAAATTGCGCGAAGCAATCGTTTCCTGCGTGGCGCCGCACAGGCCCACTTTGGCGGGTTCGCCTGCCTCCTTTGCGGAAACCACCCGGCAGGGCCCCATGGCGCAGTTTTTACAGCATACCCCCGCTGCCCCGATCGGGCAGGGCCGCATGGCAGAGGCGCGGTCAAATACGGTTTCAATGCCGCGTTGTGCGGCAATTTCGATCATCTGGCGGCTGGCGTCGCAGCTGGTCAGATGTTCATGTACTTTTTTTTTCGTCATGAGTTTCTCCTTGAACCTTACGCAGGCTTCTTGCGGCGCTCAGAGCCGTAGCCTTCGCTGTACCAGTAATGCAGGTCTGTTGTAACGTGCTGCAGCTTCTCATCGCGGCCGCGCACGATATCCCGCCAGTCGTTTTTCAACGGGCCGCTTTCATCGCCGGCTGCGATGGGCTCCCAGCTTGACAGGGGCTTGAAGGCCGGTTTCGTTTCGGCAGCGCGCGGCGCAGGCTCCGAAGATGGTGCTGCGGCCCGGGGGCGCTGCTCCTCTTCTGCTGCGGGCGCTCCGCTTGACAGCAGCAGTCCGGTGCGCTCATCATCCGGGTCAAGCGCCTTGATCAGTGCCACGGCATAACCGGGCGCAAGCTCGATGGGCATGTCCATGATCTTGACGATCTCGCACAGCGCGCCTTCGCGCAGGCGCTCGGCAACCGCGGAGGCCTCGCCGCTCACGGCTGCACCCGTTTTTTTGCTGCCGGTAGGTCTTGTCACAACAGCGGGCATTTCAAAGCCGCCCAGCTGCGCGATATAGGTGCGCACCTGACGGATTGCCTCGGGGTGGCGCATGACCAGCAGTCCGGCCCCGGCGCCGAGCAGGGTTACAGCGGTCACGGCCTCCATGAGTATACCGCGCTCGGCTGCATCGCCCATGGCCTCATCAGAGGGCATTTTTGCTTCCTTGCATTTCCAGACCTCGTCGGCCAGGTTGCACAGGAACGGGCACTGGAGCCGCTGGTCGTCCTGCGTGAGCGCTGCCTGGCGGATGCGCTCCATAACCGAGTAGGTGTATTCGAGCCCGTATCCGAGCCCGCCGGTTGTCGGGTCGATAATAATTTTTTCAATCGGCACGCCCAGGTTGTTGAGCAGAATGTTGAGCTGCTTGGCAAGGTTGATGTCAATCGGGCTGTTCGCCACGAGGCTCAGGTCATGGGCCAGGGCCTTGGCGCCCAGCTGCTTGTGATTGGCCTCATCAACCGGGCCGATCAGGATATGGGCGTCAGCGCATTCCTCGGCGACACGGGACAACACCTCGGCATCCTTTTCCACGTTAGCCGTGCCCCAGACCAGCAGCGGCACGTCGATAGCGTCAGCCACGGCCCGGGCGGTCCGGGCGGCTTCCTCGGCGCTGCGGTCGAGCCCGTTGGGATCGGTGCTTTTGAGCCACAGCTGGATAAAGTCAGCGCCGTACTCATTCTGGGCTTTCAGGGCCCAGGCAACCGGGTCGCTCAGTACATCCGCGTACGGCTCCGCGCAGGCCGGGGCCCAGTCCTGCGGCGCGCAGTCGAGTACCTGTATGCCGATGCGCGGTGCGTTGGGCATCTCGCCCTCAAAGCGGCAGAAGGGGAAAGCTGTGTCGCCGCCGATCGTGAAAGCTCGGCCGCCGGTACCTATGGTTTTGGTGCGCACGCTGCCCAGGTAAGTCTGGCGGGGGATGTCGATTGTCATGGTGTTTCTCCTGCTGTATCTATCGGGCTGTTGAAAAACGCCCGTTCTCCGTAAAAGGTCTCCTGCGGAGGACGGGTCCTATAGGGGCGAAAAATTTTTCGCCCCTATCCAGGCAGGCACAGGGGCCAGACCCTACTAACACCTCATTTTCACTGCAGGCCGCAGGCGATCTGGGCGGCCCGAACCGTGTTTTTCATCAGCATGGTGATGGTCATGGGCCCCACGCCGCCCGGCACGGGAGTGATGGCGCCGGCGATCTCGCGGGCAGCCTCGAAATCGACATCGCCCTTGAGGATGGCTATCTTTTTGCCGGTCTTCTCGCTGATCTTTTCCCCGACCCGGTTAACCCCCACATCAATAACACAGGCTCCCGGTTTTATCCACTCCGGTTTTACCAGCCCCGGCACGCCCGCGGCCACGATCAGGATGTCGGCCCTGCGGCAGTGGCTGTCCAGGTTCTTTGTGCGGGTATGCACCACGGTAACGGTGGCGTTGGCGCCCGGTGCTTTTTGCAGCAGCATGTTGGCAATCGGCTTGCCTACGATATTGGAGCGGCCCACCACGACAACCTCGGAGCCGCTGGTTTCAAAGCCGGAGCGCACGATCAACTCCTGGATGCCGGCCGGGGTGCAGGGCGGGAATTTGACCTGGTCGCCGCCGATCATCAGACGGCCAACGTTCACGGGATGGAATCCGTCAACGTCCTTGTCCGGGTCAATGGCGTTCAAGACGGCTGATTCGTCAATGTGCACCGGCAGCGGCAGCTGAACGAGAATGCCGTGAATGACCGGGTCGCGATTGTATTTTTCGATCAGGGAAAGCAGCTTTTCCTGCGAAATGTCTCCCGGCTGGCTGTCCTGCACGGAATGAAAGCCGAGCTCGTGAGCTGTTTTCTGCTTGGCGGTCACATAGCTGACCGAGGCCGGGTTGTCTCCCGCCAGGATCGTGACCAGGCCGGGCGCTACGCCGTGTTTCTGCTTGAGCTCTTCAACCGCGGTTTTGAGCTCTTCCCTGATCTGCGCGGCAATTTCTGTTCCGCTGATAATGCGTGCTGTCATGGTGATAATTACCTCCTGGCGGTTACATGCACACGAATGCATGTCATGATCGGTGTGTTGTTTTGAAATCCAATACCTTGTGTAGTGTTGCCGGTCTTTTGTCATTGCGAGGGAGCAGCGCGGCTGAGAAATCTTGAAAGCCACGATTTCTCCCTGCGGTCGAAATGACAAAGACAAAAAATTGCGCACGGTCAGTTCGCAAGCATGCTCTCGGCAATCTGATCCATGGCCCGGACCGCCGGGCTGTCATCGGGCAGTTCCATCACGGGGCGGGCGGCAATTTCAAATTCCGGCAGCAGGGCGTCTGCAGGCACACGGCCTGCAAGCGCAATGCCGGTTGCCGCAAGCGCGCCTGTGAACTGCGCTGAAAGTTCTTGCGGTGCCCGGTTGACAACAAGCAGCACGCGGCCAACCTGCAGCTTCATCTCCTTCGCCAGATCGCGCACGCGCTCTGCTGCTTTAAGACCGTTCAGGGAATAGTCGGATACCAGCACCAGCGTGTCAACGGCCTGGGCCGTGCGCCGGCTCAAGTGCTCAAGCCCGGCTTCGTTGTCGATCACTACAAAGGGGTAGTTCCTGCCCAGAGTCTCCAGATATTTGCGCAGCATATTGTTGATATAGCAATAGCAGCCCGGTCCTTCGGGCCGGCCCATCACCATCAGGTCGATGTCGCGTGATTCAACCAGGGCCTGTGCAAGCTGCATTTCAAGCCAGGCTTCCTTGGGCATGCCGGCCGGCACCTGATCGCGGTTGGCGAAAAAATCCTCGCGCGTGCCCCCGATGGTCGCAAGTGTCTTGTCGGCGCACATGCCAAGGGCTGCGGGCAGGTTCGTATCAGGGTCAGCGTCAACCGCAAGCACAGGTCGTTTGCCGTTTTTGAGAAGGCAGCGGATAAGAAGCGCGGCAATGGTTGTTTTGCCGGTGCCGCCCTTGCCGGCGATCGCGATGACCCGGCTCACTGTGCTGCTCCTGCGCGGGCTTTCGGCAGTGCTGCGTTCGGAAACAGCCGCGCGTCCGTGTGCGGCAGAAACATCGCGGCAACGTAGCGGTCCATGAAGGAGCTGTCGTCGCTCAATTCGATATTGGTCATATTGCGGCTGATACGCTCGGCGGCCTCAAGCACGGCGCCAGACAGGCAGCCCAGCTGCGCGCCCAGCAGGGACGCGTTGCCGATGAAGCTGAAGCGCTCAGGAGCGATATCGGGCAGCAGGCCGATGGTAACGGCCTCGCGCACGTTGAGAAAATCGCCGAACGCGCCGGCGATAATGACCTGCTGCAGGTCGTTGAATTGCAGACTCGCTTTTTCGAGCAGGCACTGGCATCCGGCGAACATGGCGGCCTTGGCCCGCAGCAGGTTGCTGATATCGGGCTCGGTAATGACCACGTCCTCTCCGCCGTTTTCCTCGCGGCTGCTGAGAACGAACTCCCTGCCGTCAGGGCCTGTGCGGATGCGCTTTGTGGGGCACTGCGTGTTGAAGCGCCCGTTTTGATCGATAATGCCGGCTGTCAGAAAACAGGCCAGAATGCTGATGGCGCCTGATCCGCAGATGCCCCGTGCCGCGGCGTGACCGACCGTGATGATCATCGGCTCGAGCGTCTCTGGGTCGATGTGCAGGCGCTCGATCGCACCGGGAGCAGCGCGCATGCCGCATCTCAGCCCGCCGCCCTCGAAGGCCGGCCCTGCCGAGCAGGAGGCGGTCATCAGCCAGTCACGGTTGCCCAGAACGATTTCGCCGTTGGTGCCGATGTCGATAAACAGGCACAGCTCCGGCCGCGTTGAGAGCCCCGAGGCAAGCACGCCGGCAACAATATCGCCGCCGACGTAGGCTGCCACGGCCGGGAAAAGCTGCAGCGGTATTCCGGCCGGCAGGCGCAGACCCGCCTGCTGTGCGCTCACAGGAGGGAAAACATTGACGACCGGCGTGTACGGCGCCTGGCGGATATGCCTGGTTTCAAGGCCAAGCAGCAGGTGGCTCATGACCGTGTTGCCGGCCGCGATGACATGCGATATGCAGCCGGGCTCGATGCCGGCATCGTTTACAAGCCGGTCGATGATACTGTTCAGCCCCTCAAGCACGGACTGCCGCAGAATCTCTCGGCCGCCGGGTTTCTGGGCCCGCACCATGCGGGTGATCACGTCGTCGCCGTACTTGATCTGTGGATTGTAATGGGATGCAAGCGCTTTCGTCTCGCCGGTGCGCAGATCGAGCAGCCTGCCCCACAGCGACGTGGTGCCCACATCGATGGCAATTGCGAAGGCCCGCGGGGTTGTATCGCCAGGCTCAACGCGTATAATACGCAGCAACGGAGCAGGCCCGGCACCGTTGCCGGCCGGCGAATGGCAGGGGTGCGGCTCAAGCAAAACCGTTACACGCCATCTGCCTGCCCGCGCGGCCTGCGGCAGCTCATGCAGGACCGCAGGATCAAGCGTGAGCGCGTCGAATCCGTGCTGCTGCTTCAAGGCGCGCATGAGCCTGGCCGCATCCGATGCCGTGTCGGTCAGCGAAGGCGAATCGATTGTCACGCACACCTTGCGCACGGGCGGGATGGTTAGGTCCGCAGGGGCCGGACCGGGCGCCTCAGCGCGGCCGGCGTGAAGCTCCTGCGGCGGCACTTGAAGTCTTGAGGTGTGGATAAGGGCAATCGCCGTATCGCTTTGTACCCGCGTGCCGCAGGCCAGCCGGAAGCCATCCTCAATATCCTGCGCGGCGAGCAGGCCGCCGGGCGCGCCGTCGACCGTGCCGGAGACGAGCCTCACCCGGCAGCGTCCGCAAATCCCCTGGCCGCCGCAGGCCGCGTTGATGTGCACGCCTGCCTCCATGGCCGCATCAAGCACGGTTGTGCCCTGTGGCACGCTCACGCGCACATCAAGGGGCTGAAAAGTTATGGTAACGTTTTTCATACTAGAACAACCCGTGGACCTTGCCGGTTTTGGTGTCGATGTCGATGCGGCGGAACGCCGGGTTGGAGCCCGTGCCGGGCATCAGGCTGATGGAGCCCGCGCAGGGGCACAGAAACCGAGCGCCGGAGAAAATCAAAATGTCCCTGATCGGCAGCACCCAGCCCCTGGGCACGCCCTTAAGCGAGGGGTCATGGCTCAGGCTCAGATGGGTTTTAACCATCAGCGTGGCATAGTCGGCGTACTGCGGATCGTTTTCACATATCTTTGCTTTCTGCAGGGCTTCGGGTTCCCAGAACACGCCGTCAGCTCCGTAAATTTCCTTGGCGATCAGTTCCACGCGATCGCGCAGCTTCATCTCGAGAGGGTACATGTAGGTAAAATCATTTTGCTCCTCGCATGCCTCGATCACCGCATCAGCCAGCTCAAGCGCCCCCTCGCCGCCGCGCAGCCAGTGCTCGCTCGCGGCACAGCGCGCGCCGGCGGCCTCAGCGGCTTTTTTTACCATGGCAACCTCGGCTTGTGTGTCCGCGCAGAACGTGTTGATGCACACGACCGGGGTAATGCCCGCTTTTTTCAGAATGCCGATGTGGTGCACCATGTTGCACAGGCCCTGTTCCAGCAGGCGCAGGTTTTCACGCGTGTATTCCTCGGGCAGGGGCTTGCCCGGTATGACCGCCGAACCGCCGCCGTGCATTTTCAGCGCCCGTATGGTTGCGGTCAGCACCGATACATCCGGCTTCAGGCCGCTCAGGCGGCATTTCACGTTGCAGAATTTTTCAAACCCGATGTCGGCGGCAAAGCCGCTTTCGGTCACGTGATAGTCGAACAGCTTCAGCCCGATGCGGTCGGCGATAATCGATGACTGCCCCACGGCGATGTTGGCGAACGGGCCGGCATGCACCATACAGGGCTGGTACTCGGCCGTGCACAGCAGCGTAGGGTTGATGGTATTGCGCATCCAGGCGGCCATGGCGCCGCCCACCTCGAGATCACCGGTGGTAACGGGGCGTCCCTGTTTGTCGAAGGCCACCGTGATTTTATCGAGCCGCTCGCGGAGGTCGGCCAGGTTGCGCGCTACAGAGAGAATGGCCATGCACTCGGAGGCGGCAACGATGCCGAACTTTGACTGCATGGTGAAGCCGTCATAGCGGCCGCCGATACCGATGATGATGTTGCGCAGGCTCTGGGCGCACACGTCCAGAGCCCAGCCGAATTCGACACGGGTGGGGTCGATGTCAAGGCGGCGGATGCCGCTCAGGCGCAAAAGCTGCTCGTCTGAGTAGTTGCGCTCGTGCTGCATGCGCGCGGTCAGGGCTGTCATGGCGAGGTTGTGCGCGTTCATGATGTCGTTGATGTCGCCGGTCAGGCCCAGCGAAAATTCGGTCATGGGAATCAGGAGCGCGTTGCCGCCGCCCGCGGCCGTACCCTTGACGTTCATGGTGGGACCGCCCGATGGCTGGCGCAGGGCGCCGCCCGCGCTTTTGCCGCGTTTGCCCAGGCCTTCGAGCAGGCCTATCGAGGTCGTGCTTTTGCCCTCGCCGAGAGGGGTCGGGGTAATGGCGGTAACCTCGATATACTTGCCGTCCGGCTTGTGGCGCAGGCGCTCGATGATGCGCATGAAATCAAGTTTCGCCAGCCGGCCCATAGGCAGCAGCTCGCCGTTTTCAAGGCCCAGCATGCCCTGCATGCGGGCGTGATCGGGCATGAGCTCTTCAGCCGCCTCGGATATCTGCCAGTCCTGCAATATGCGCGGATCGTACGGCATGAGATGGTCCCTCTGTGGTCCTGAAATTCAGCCCTGTGCTTCGTGTGCCGGCAGAAGCAACCAGGTGGACGTAAAGGCTGGTGAAGTCGTAAAAAGTTTGAAAATGTTACGCTTAGTCATTCCGGCGCAGGCCGGAATCCAGGGATTTAAAGTGCGCGGACAAAAAACTGGACACCAATCTTAACCGGTGCGACGACTTTTTACGGCTTCATCAATAATTAACGTTCTTCGCCTGAACGTGCCTGTGGCAGTACGCGCATCAGCCGGAGAAGCGAGAACCGCTGTGCCGCACGACTATATATATAGGGAAGGCAGTATATTTCGCGGAAGTATTTTTGTCAAACCGCAAATCAGGGCGGGCATTTCGAGCAGGTAGAGCGGAACAGGGCCGTGGTGAGGTAGCGGTCGCCGCGGTCGCAGATCAGCGTGACAATGGTGCCGCTTGACATGTCGGCGGCCAGCTTGAGCGCTCCGGCCACGGCAGCGCCGCTTGACATGCCCGCGAAAATGCCTTCGGTCAGGGCAAGGGAGCGGCAGGTTTCAAAGGCAAGTTCGTCATCAACCGTTAGTATTTCATCCAGGCGGTTCTGCTCGTAAATCTGCGGGACAATCGCCTCCTGCATGTTCTTGAGCCCCTGGATCGCATGCCCGGGCCGCGGCTCAACACCCACGATCCGGACGCCGGGCTTTTTCTCCCTGAAGTAGCGCGAAACTCCCATGAGCGTGCCGGTTGTGCCCATGCCGGCCACGAACACATCGATCTCCCCGTTTGTCTGGCTCATCATCTCCGGGCCGGTGGTTTCATAATGTGACAGGAAATTGTTGGGATTGCTGAACTGATTGGGCATGTAATATTTTTCAGGATGTTCTGCGACTATCTGGTGGGCGCGCCGGATAGCGCCGTCGGTGCCTTCCTTGGCAGGGGTCAGGATAACCTTGGCGCCGTAGGCCTCCAGAATGCCCCTGCGTTCCATGCTCACGCAGGCCGGCATGCACAACTCGACCTTGTAGCCCTTGGCTGCGCCGATCATGGCAAGCGCGATACCCGTATTGCCGGAGGTCGGCTCGAGGATAACCCTGTCCGGGGTCAGCTCCCCGTTTTTTTCGGCTTCCTTGATCATGAAGTACGCCGGCCGGTCCTTGACCGAGCCGCCGGGGTTGTTGCCTTCGAGCTTGCACAAAATGCGCACGCGGTGATTGGGATTCATGCCCGTCAGTTCCACCACCGGAGTGTTGCCTATGCCCGCGAGAATGCTCATGGCCTGCCTTTCATAGTGTTTCAGATGCCGTCCCTGTGCAAAAAAAAATGAAAATATACCTGTCCGGGGGCATGCGTCAAGATTTTTTAAGCAGGGTGCCCGGAATAATCGCGCCCTCGCCGAAAGCGTCCCGAATGCGGTCAACAGCGCGGTTGAGATGCTCTGTTTTCCGGCCGCGCCCCTGCTCCTCGAAAAGAGTCAGCTGCCGCGGGGTACCGAAACAGCACAAATTGGAAATGCTTATGCCCAGCAGCCTGACCGGACGGCGGCCGGCTTCTGTTTTCGCAAGCAGACCGCAGCAGGAGCGGTAGATAGCGCCGCTGTCATCAACCGGATCGTGGAAAGTTATTGAGCGGGTGATCTGCTGGAAGTCTGAGTACTTGACCTTCAGGCAGACCGTGCGCCCCCGGGAGCCCTCACGCCTGAGCCGCGCGCCAACCTTCACGGCAAGCGTTAGGAGCTCCTGGCGGGCTGTTTCCGCATCCCGTATGTCCTCAGCGAACGTTTCCTCACTGCCGATTGATTGTGCCTCCTGTCCGGTTTCAACCGGCCGCTCATCAACGCCGCAGGCCAGCCGGTGCAGGGCTTCGCCCTGTGATCCGAGTTTGGAAATGAGCAGGTCGATTGGAAGGCCGGCCAGGTCGCCGATGGTTTGCACACCCATCAGGTGCAGGGATCGGCAGGTAACCGGACCGGCGCCCCACAGGCGTTCAATCGGCAGCGGGGCCAGAAACTCCCGCTCGCGTCCCGGTTCAACCACGGTCAGACCGTCGGGCTTGAGATAGTCGGATGCCATCTTGGCAACTGATTTGTTTGAGGCCACCCCGGCTGAAACGCTCAATCCCAGCTCATCGCGCACGCAGCGCTTGATCTTCCCGGCCATTTCAGGCGGGGAACCGAACAGGCGCACCGATCCGGTCACATCGAGGAAGGCCTCATCGATTGACAGCGGCTCAACCAGCGGGGTGAAACGCTCAAAAATTTCGAACACCTGACGGGAGACCTCGCTGTAGCGCCGCATGCGCGGCGCACGGTACACGCCTGCAGGGCAGCGCCGCCGGGCTTCGGCAATCGGCATGGCCGAGTGCACGCCGAAGGAGCGCGCCTCGTAGGACGCGCTTGCCACCACCCCCCGGCGGCTGGCGCCGCCCACGATGACCGCACATCCTCGAAGCGAAGGATCATCCAGCACTTCAACAGCCGGGTAAAAGGCATCCATGTCAAGATGAATGACCGCTTTGGTCCACATGGTAATGCCGGCGGGGGGCAGGGGCCGCAAAAAACATTTGTCCATTTCTTTGCCCACTCCAACGAAATGACTCAAAGGGGGCCCTGCACCGCAGTCCGCCTGGAGCGGATGCCCTCGCCGAGCGCACGCACGCGCGGGCGTCTGTACGGACGAAACAATTCGCCCTCTTACCCTGGCCGGTAGTGATCCCGCCATGACGGAAAAAACGCAGCGGACAGACCTTTGTCAGCAGCCTGCTATACCCGCGTAAGCTGGCGGTACTTGATGCGGTGGGGCTGGTCTGCGGCGGTGCCAAGCCGGCGATGCCGGTCCTCTTCGTATTCGCTGTAATTGCCTTCAAACCAGAAGGCCCTGCTGTCGCCCTCGAAGGCAAGAATATGCGTGGCGATGCGGTCGAGAAACCAGCGGTCGTGGCTGATCACCACCGCGCAGCCGGCGAAATTTTCAAGACCCTCCTCCAGCGCGCGCATGGTGTTCACATCAAGGTCGTTGGTCGGCTCATCCAGCAGCAGTACGTTGGCCCCCTCCTTGAGCATACGGGCCAGGTGCACCCGGTTGCGCTCGCCGCCTGAAATTGCACTTACTTTTTTCTGCTGATCAGAGCCTGAAAAATTAAACCGCGAAACATAGGCGCGCGCATTCATTTCCCGCGTTCCAAGCGTAATGTTCTCCCTGCCGTCTGAAATCATTTCAAAAATGGTTTTATCGGGGTCAAGCACATCGCGGCTCTGATCAACGTAGGTCAGCTTGACGGTTTCACCGATACGAATGCTTCCCGCATCAGGCTGCTGCTGGCCCGTGATCATCCGGAACAGGGTTGTTTTACCCGCGCCATTTGGACCGACAACACCGACGATGCCGCCCGGCGGCAGCGCAAAGCTAAGGTTTTCAACGAGCAGGGTATCGCCAAACCCCTTTTTTACATTTTCAAACTGTATGACGATATCGCCCAGGCGCGGACCCGGCGGAATATAGATCTCAAGATCGCGCGCCTGCTGCTGGTTCTCCTGCGACAGCAGCGACTCATAGGAATTAACACGGGCCTTGGATTTGGCGCGCCGGCCCTTGGGCGCCATTTTGATCCATTCAAGCTCGCGCTGCAGGGTCTTCTGGCGCTCGGTAGCCTGCTTTTCCTCCTGTGCAAGGCGCTTCTGCTTCTGGTCAAGCCAGGACGAGTAATTTCCTTTCCAGGGAATGCCCTCTCCGCGGTCAAGTTCCAGGATCCAGCCGGCGACATTATCCAGAAAATAGCGGTCATGCGTTACGGCGATAACCGTGCCGGCATAGCGCTGCAGATGGTTCTCGAGCCATGCCACGGTTTCGGCGTCGAGATGGTTGGTTGGCTCGTCCAGCAGCAAAATGTCGGGCTTTTTCAGCAGAAGGCGGCACAGGGCCACGCGCCGGCGCTCGCCGCCTGATATGACCTTCACGGGCGTATCGCCGCCCGGGCAGCGCAGCGCATCCATGGCCATCTCAAGGCGCGCGTCCAGATCCCAGGCATCCAGCGCGTCAAGGCGCTCCTGCACCGTACCCTGGCGCGCAAGAAGCTTTTCCATGTTTTCGTCGGACATGGGCTCGCAAAACTTCTCGTTGATCGCGTTGAATTCCGCCAGCAGATCAACGGTTTCCTGCACGCCCTCCTCAACGACCTCGCGCACGGTTTTATCATTGTCAAGCAGCGGCTCCTGCTCGAGGAAACCGATTGTGTAGCCTTCCGAGAGCAGGGCCTCGCCGTTGAACTCATGGTCAATGCCGGCCATGATGCGCAAAAGCGTGCTTTTACCCGAGCCGTTCAGGCCCAGCACGCCGATCTTCGCCCCGTAAAAATAGGACAGCGAAATGTCTTTGAGCACCTGCTTCGTGTTATGAAACTTGCTCACCCGCATCATGGAATAGATTACTTTTTTATCATCAACGCTCATACAAATGCCTTCTCCTGAATTGTTCCGATATGCCAATTTTTCCGCCCGGCGTGATAAAATCCGCAGACGGTCTTATCTGTTATAGCCTGAAACACTATATGAAACGGTATCTGCGAAGCACGTGTAAAAAGGCCGCAGGCAAGGCGTGCAAATCCGAAGGAATGCGGCGTACATTTGGTACGCCGCAGTGACTGGGGAAGCAGCACAACGCAGCCCTTCGGCGAAGCTCAGGGCCGTGAGCCTGTCGAACGGCATCCGGTCTTTTTACACGTGCTTCATATGTAGTACATGTAGACGTCTGCCGGCGCAAGCTGATCCCTGCCCTTATACACCAGATTGGGCGGCTGATGCGTGATGGTCGTGTCCGGCGGGATCGATTCGAGCAGCCAGACATTACCGCCGATAATGGAATTTTTCCCTACGACCGTATCGCCGCCCAGAATAGTCGCACCCGCATAGATCACGACGTTATCCTCGATGGTGGGGTGGCGCTTGCCGCCCTTGACAATTCGGCCGTCCTGATCCTTCTTGAAGCTCAGCGCGCCCAGGGTAACGCCCTGATAGATGCGCACGTTGTCGCCGATCTCTGATGTTTCGCCGATAACCACGCCGGTGCCGTGATCGATAAAAAAACGTTCGCCGATGTGCGCGCCGGGATGGATGTCAATGCCGGTTGCGCGGTGGGCAAACTCGGTCATGATGCGCGGGATCAGCGGCACATCCAGATGGTAGAGCTCATGGGCGATGCGGTACACGGCGATCGCCAGCAGGCCCGGATAGCTGACGATGATTTCATCAAAGCTGCGCGCGGCCGGATCGCCTTCATAGGCGGCCTCCACGTCGCCGGTCAGCTTCTCCCGAACCGCGGGTATCGCTCCCAGAAACGCGATTGTTTTCGCGACCGCCTGCTCGGCAAGACTTTCTGCCGCATGGTCAGCGCCTTTCAGGCTCTTTGCAATTTCATGGGCCAGGCTGTGGTACATCGAAACTGTTTTTTCCCAGATATAAAGCCGGATCTCCGAGCGGCTCATTTCCTGTTTTTCAAAATAGCCGGGGAACAAAACGTTGATAATATCCTGAACGATCTCCTCCACGGCAGCGCGGCCGGGCAGGTTGGCGCCCTCGATGTGGTTGATGCCGCGGTCGGTTGCGTAGCTGTCAAGAATCTGCGTGATGATATGGGCAAGCTGCTGTGAAGGCATGTCCGGCTACCCTGCCTGCGGCGGCAGCTCGTCGCGGCCGAAAGGCGACAGTTCCCGCAGCCGCCGCTCAATGCGCAGCATGTTCTCGACGATATAGTCCACGTCTTCAGCCGTCGTGTACCGGCTCAGGCTGAAGCGCACCGAGCCGTGCACGCGGGTAAACGGCACGCCCATGGCTCGCAGCACATGCGACGGCTCAAGCGAGCCCGAGGTGCAGGCAGAGCCCGACGAGGCCGCAATGCCGGCCTCGCTGAGCAGCAGCAGGATCGATTCGCCCTCAATATATTTAAAGCTGATATTGGCCGTGTTGGGCAGCCGGCCGGCGGTATCGCCGTTCACCGAGGCGTCAATGGCGCGATCGAGCAGGCTTTTCTCAAGACGGTCGCGCAAAGCCCTAACCGTTGTATTCTCGGCATCGATGCACTCCCGGGCCAGTTCGCACGCCCTGCCGAGGCCGACGATGCCGGGCACATTCTCCGTTCCTGCCCGCCGCCCGAGTTCCTGATGGCCGCCCAGCAGCCAGGGCGAAAAGTGCGTGCCCTTGCGCACGTACAGCACCCCGACGCCCTTGGGCGCGTGCAGTTTATGGCCCGATATCGACAGCAGGTCGATCGAAGAGCCGCCCAGATCTATCGGGATCTTGCCGGCCGCCTGCACCGCATCACAGTGAAAAACCGCTCCGGCAGCGCGCGCCATCACGGCCGCCTGCTCGACCGGAAAGAGGACGCCGGTCTCGTTGTTGGCCCACATCAGCGACACAAGCGCGGTATCATCGCTCAAGACCTCGCGCAGTTCATCCAGGTCGAGCCTTCCTTCACGGTCGACGGAGAGCTCGCTCACGCGGTAGCCGCTCTGACCCAGGTATTGAAAAACATTTTTCACGGCCGGATGCTCCACGCGGGACGTAATGATGTGCCTTTTGTCCGGCGTGGCCGCCAGCACGCCGCGAATGGCGGCGTTATCGCTTTCCGTGCCGCAGGAGGTAAAAATAATTTCAGACGGCTGCGCTCCCAGCAGCGCCGCCACCTGGGCGCGGGCGCGGTCGATGTGCTTTTTTACCTGCCCGCCGAACTGGTGCATGCTGGAGGGGTTGCCGTAGAGCCGGGTGAAAAACGGCTGCATGCTTTCAAGCACCTCGGGCGCGGTCATGGTGGTTGCGTTGTTGTCGGCATAGACCTCGCGGATGCTCACGGCTTTACCTCCTCAACATAAAGAGCGGGGCTGACGAATTCCTTCAGCTTGGGCTCAATGTATTTTTTCAGCGTAAACGATGAGCTGGCGCATGACGAGCACATGCCCCGGAGCGAAACCACGACCCGATCGCCGTCAACATCGATCAGCTCGATATCGCCGCCGTCAGCCTTGAGCATGGGCCGGATTTCGTTTTCAAAGGTCTGCTCGATCAGCTTCATTTTTTGAATATTGGTCAGCTTCGCGGCCGCGGGTTGCGCAGCGGCAGGCGCGGCCTGCGGGGCGATCCGGTCAAGAATCTCCTGTATGCGGCCGTGGCACTGGCGGCAGCCGCCTCCGGCCTTGGTATAATTGGTGACATCCTCGATTTTCCTGAGAGCGTTGTCCCGGGCAACCCGCTCGATTTCTTCAGCGGTCACGCCGAAGCATTCACACACAATCTGCTTTTTGCCCGCGGCAGCCTCCTGCGCGCTCACCCCGCGATAATTCAGCACGGCCGCTTCGAGTGCTTCATGCCCCATAACCGAGCAGTGCATTTTCTCGGCAGGCAGGCCGCCGAGATAGTCGGCGATATCGCGGTTGGTTATTTTTTCCGCTTCGCTCAGCGTTTTACCGATAATCATTTCGGTCAGCGCGGAGGCCGATGCTACCGCGCTGCCGCAGCCGAAGGTCTGGAATTTCGCATCCGTGATAACTTCATTCCCGTCAATTTTGAGCATCAGCTTCATCTGGTCCCCGCAGGCAAGGGAGCCGGCCTCGCCGACAGCGTCGGCATCGGGGATATCCCCGACATTGCGGGGATTCATGAAATGCTCTTTTACCTTGTCGGTATAATCCCACATAACAAACTCCTTTACAGATTTTCCATCCGTGGAGGCATATCAGGATGCCGCCGGCGCGATCCCGGCAAGCACCCGCTCATACACCGCATAATCTGCCGCGCTGAAAAGCGCGAATACCACCCGCTCAAGCGGGGACGGCTCCTGCAGGTGACGCACAGCCGCAGCCAGTGCAATGGGTGCGGCCTTTTCAATCGGGTAGCCGTAAACTCCGGTACTTATTGAGGGAAACGCAATGCTTCTGGCGCCATGCTGGCGTGCAAGCTGCAGGCAGGCCCGGTAAGCGCCATCGAGGAGCTCCGGCTCGCCGCGCGTGCCGTCGCGGTAGACCGGCCCGACCGCATGAATGACCCAGCGTGCGCTCAGGCGGCCGGCCGTGGTAATCACGGCAGTTCCGGTCGGGCAGGACCCGATCGCGCGGCATTCGGCCATGATCTGCGGCCCTCCGGCGCGGTGAATCGCGCCGTCAACCCCGCCGCCGCCTGCCAGGCGGCTGTTGGCGGCATTGACCATCGCGTCAACCGCAAGACGCGTAATATCACCCTGATACAGCTCAACGGCTGCGTTTGCTACACTGATTCGCATGCCTGCCTGCCCGGATAGAAATGATAAACGTATATAACACAAACAGGGATTGTTTGACAGCGCATATTTTTTAGGGCCGGCAGCCGCAAACGGCCGATGCGGACAGCACCGGCAAAGTCCCGGACCCTGAATACGGCTTTTTCTGGCAGTGGTTTTATGCTATAGTGCGCACTAAAAATCAGCCGATGAAACCTGCCCGCGCACAGGCATCGGCAATGCAGACACACCACAGTCACTGCGACAGGCGCCACGCGCGTTCCTGTTCCGCGCCGGACACCGCCCCCATGCGATTTTCCCTCGATGCTACTGACGGCCGCGCACGAGCCGCCACCATTGATCTGCCGCACGGCACGCTCACGACGCCCGTATTCATGCCGGTCGGAACGCAGGGTACCGTGAAAGCCATGACGAACGCGCTGCTTGAAGACATCGGGGCGCAGATCGTCCTCGGCAATACCTACCACCTGTACCTGCGGCCCGGAGCCGATATTATAGCCCGGGCCGGCGGCCTGCACCGCTTCAGCGCATGGCAGCGTCCCTTTCTGACCGACTCGGGCGGCTATCAGGTCTACTCGTTAGCGAAGCTGCGCACCTTGAACGACAGCGGTGTCAGTTTTCAGTCCCACGTGGACGGCAGCATGGTCGAGTTCACGCCTGAAAAGGTCGTTGCGTTTCAGGAACTGCTCGGCGTCGACATCATGATGCAGCTTGACGAATGCCCTCCGACCACGGCCGATCGCGACCAGATCACGGCCGCGGTTCAGCGCAGCCTGCTGTGGGCCGCTCGCTCGCGCGAGGCCTGGCGGCGAGATGAGTGCGCCCTGTTCGGCATTGTGCAGGGAGGGCTGCATGCCGACCTGCGCGCCCAAAGCGCTGCCGGCCTCATCGCGCTTGATCTGCCCGGATACGCACTGGGCGGATTCTCGGTCGGCGAGGATATGCAGCAGTCCTATCCGGCCATCGCGGCAGCCGCTGCCTTGCTGCCGCCGGACAGGCCGCGCTACCTCATGGGCATCGGGTTTCCCGAGGACATCGTGCGCGCGGCGGGATTCGGCCTTGACATGTTCGACTGCGTGCTGCCCACGAGATGCGCCCGCAACGGCCTGTGCTTTTACTCGGGAGGCCGCCTGCGCATAAAAAACGCCTGCTACCGCGACGATATGAGTCCGATAGACCCCCAGTGCACGTGTTATGCCTGCCGCACGGTTTCACGGGCCTACCTGCGGCATCTGTTTCTTGCCAATGAAATAACCGCATGCGTATTGATGACGATCCATAACCTGCACTATTACCTTGAGCTGTGCCGCGGCATGCGCGCCGCGATTATGGCCGGCCGGTTCCGTGAATTTCACGACGGTTTCCTTGCATCGCCTGCAGGTCGTGCCCATGGCGCGGCCGAAGCTGCCGGCGGTCCCGCATGCGCGCAGGCGCGCAGGAAGACGTAATGGCGATCCTCCGCGGCAGGCAGCCGCACCGGGAATCGCCGCCCGGCTCGGGATACCGCTGGTGCTCACAGCAGGAACAGTATGTTGCAATCGGCGTGTGCAAAAAACGAGCGGATTCAAAAGCGCGCTGCCGCCGCTGCCTGAAACACTGGCAGCAGTGGAGCTCGCAGCTGCCGCTGCCGTTCGGCAAGGCACCCTTGACGTGAATTAATGATAGAATTTCACGGCTGTTTCCGTTATAGTGGCACGCGAGGCACTATGAAAAACGATACGACCGTACATGTGACAGCGCGGCTGCGGGCGCGGCCGGACACGCAGGCGGCGCTCAGGGATGCGGCCCGGGCCCTGACGGGCCCCACGCGCAAAGAAACCGGATGCCTGCGCTACGACCTGTATGAGCACAGCAGCCAGACCGGCTGTTTTTTATTTATTGAACAGTGGCAGACCGCGGATGACCTTGCGCGCCATCTGCAGCAGCCCCATATACAGGCGTTTATACAAAAATCGGGCGATCTGCTGGCAGAGCCTTTGCAGATCGCTCAGTGGCAGGCTCTTGACTGATTCGTGCCAGACATCAGCCGCACTGACGTACCGGAATTTTTATTGAAGGCAGCCTCATGGACATTAAATATACGCAGCCCTTTGTAGACGCCACCGTGAAAGTGCTTGAAACCATGGCGTTCATAACCCCGACGCTCAGGCAGGTCGGCCCGTGGGAAAAGACCGTGGCAGCTGGCCAGGTGGTCGGTATCATCGGATTGTCCAACGAGGATGAGCGCCTGCAGGGGTTCATGTCGCTCGGCTTTACCGAGGCCTCCATATGCCGGATTGTGTCAAACATGCTGGGCGAGGAGTTTACGCATATCTGCGATGAGATCCGCGAAGCAGTCGGCGAAATTGCCAACATGATATCTGGCCAGGCGCGCCAGGGCCTGTCCGCGCGGGGCGTCAAGCTGCAGGCGGCCCTGCCGAGCGTCATCTCCGGCACCGACCTG
The DNA here is from genome assembly GCA_903881505.1 of uncultured delta proteobacterium. GTDB lineage: Bacteria > Desulfobacterota > WTBG01 > CAIYCZ01 > CAIRTM01 > CAIRTM01. The sequence continues at coordinate 39,826 of CAIRTM010000075.1, forward strand.
GTGGTTGACGGCACCGAGAAAACCCCGCATGTCATGATTACATTCGACACGGAAAGCGGGCCGTTTGAAATCGGGCTGTGCATAAACGGCCTGCCCTGACAGCAAAAAGGCGCCCGTCGCCCACGGAGAATACATGCACAAGATACCCGTTCACAACCCCGTCGTTGAACTTGACGGCGATGAAATGACCCGCATTATCTGGCACAGCATCAGGGATGACCTGATCATGCCGTTTCTGGATATCGACCTGCGCTATTTCGACCTGTCGATTCAAAACCGTGACGCAACCGATGACGGCGTGACCCTTGACGCCGCACGCGCCATAGCCGAACATCACGTCGGCGTCAAATGCGCGACCATCACCCCGGACGAAGACCGCGTACGCGAATTCAACCTGAAAAAAATGTGGAAAAGCCCCAACGGCACGATCCGCAACTTTCTCGGCGGTACCGTGTTTCGCGCGCCCATTATCTGCAAAAACATTCCGCGCCTGGTCCGGAGCTGGTCTAAGCCAATCGTGGTCGGTCGCCATGCGCATGCCGACCAGTACCGCGCCACCGATGTGCTGATTCCGGGCCCCGGCAGGCTGCAGCTGGTCTTCTGCCCGGAAGGAGGCGGCGCCCGGCAATCCTGGGATGTGGCTGAATTCAAGGGGCCCGGCGTTGCAATGGGAATGTACAACTATGATGATTCAATCCGGGATTTCGCGCGCTCCTGCATGAACTACGCCCTGCAGCTGGGCTATCCGCTGTATTTGAGCACGAAAAACACTATTTTAAAAACCTACGACGGCCGCTTCCGCGACCTGTTTCAGGAGGTCTTCGACAACCAGTTCGCCGATGCATTTAAAAGCGCGGGCCTGACCTACGAGCACCGTCTGATCGATGACATGGTGGCGCAGGTGCTCAAGTGGGAGGGCGGCATCGTGTGGGCCTGCAAGAATTACGACGGCGACGTGCAGTCCGACACGGTCGCGCAGGGGTTCGGCTCGCTCGGGCTGATGACCTCGGTGCTGGTATGTCCTGACGGCAAAACCGTCGAGGCCGAAGCGGCCCACGGCACGGTTACGCGCCACTTCCGCCAGCATCAAAAGGGCCAGGAGACCAGCACCAACCCCGTCGCCAGCATTTTCGCCTGGACTACGGGCCTCGCGCACCGCGCCCGGCTCGACGGCAACAGCCGGCTCGGATCCTTTGCCGCGGCCCTGGAGCGCACCTGTATCGAAACCATTGAATCCGGCATCATGACCAGGGATCTGGCAGCCGCCATACACGGCACAAACGAACCCGACCGCTCAACATGGGTGACGACGCGCGGGTTTCTCGAACATATCCTCGACGGCCTGGGACGGCACATGGCCGGATAGCAGCCGCGCAGTAACCGGTGCTGTTGCGCGCGTCAATAAGTATATACAACCCGGCAGCCCGGCGCCCGCATGCCCTCGGATACTAAGGCCTCGATCATTGACAGCATATTCAGCGCAAAGCTCCCACCCGAGCTGTTTGAGCGCTTCGCGCAGTTTATCCGGCAGCGCTGCGGCATACGCATCGACCAGGCAAAGCAGGCCATGCTCGAAGGCCGGCTGCGCAAGCGCATGCGCGCGCTCGGCCTGCCCACCTTTGAAGCCTACGCCGACTATCTCTTCAACCGGAAAAACGGCGATACCCGCGAGATTATTCATTTCCTTGATACGGTCACGACCAACAAAACCGATTTTTTCCGCGAGGCGCCGCACTTTGACTACCTGCGCCGCAGCCTGCTGCCGGAATTCATGGCGCAGCGCGACCGGCGCCGCGTCAGCACCTTCAGGATATGGAGCGCCGGCTGCTCAACCGGCGAGGAACCCTACAGCCTGGCCATGGTACTCAATGAGTTCGCTGAACAAAATCCGGCATTCAGCTATGCCATTCTCGCGACCGATCTATGCGTGCGCGCGCTGGCCACGGCTAAAGCCGGCATCTATGACATCGATCAGCTGGACGATGTCAGCCCCGAATACCGCCTCAAGTATTTCACCGCCGCCCGCACGCCCGACAGGCGGCAGCTGCGGGTTGTGCCGGCACTGCGCGAACATGTCGTGTTCAAGCGCTTCAACTTCATTACGCCCGTGTTTCCTATCCGGCAGCCGCTGCAGGCGATCTTCTGCCGCAATGTTATGATATACTTCGACAGGCCCACGCGCGAACAGCTCATCAGCCGGTTTATCGACACGCTGGCTCCCGGCGGCTGCCTGTTCACCGGGCACTCGGAATCACTTGCCGGCTTCCTGACCGGCCTGACACCGGTCGCTGCCGCGGTATATCGAAAGCCGCCGCACTGAGGGCAAAGCGCTTCAGGCTGCATACAGCAAACGCGAGGCACCGCACAAGACATGACAGAAATACTGCATACCTTTTGGGACGGATTTGACCTGACGCAGTATTTGGGCATGTTTTCGGTGCCCGGGGCATTCGCGCCATTTCAGGGCTGGCTGAATATCGCGCTGGGCCTGATGCTGTGTTTTTTCGGCGCGCGCCTGTTCGGCGTCTCGGTTGTCTGTATTTCCGGGCTGCTCGCCGGGCTGGGCAGCTATGTGTGGCTGGCCGCGCGCATCGATGCAAACCCGGCCCTGGTGATCGCGCTGATCGCGGCGGTGCTGTGCGCGCTCGTGGTGCGCAGCCTGCTGCGCATAGGTTTTTTCCTGCTGGGTGTTGTCCTGGGCGGAAGTATTGCGGGAACCCTGATGGGCGACAGCATCTGGGTCGTGGCCGCCATGCTTGCATGCGGCATTGTGAGCATGCTGATGTACCGCGCCTTTGTCGGGCTTATCTGCGCGGCACTGGGCGCGGTGCTGCTTGCCAACGGCCTGCTGGCCTGGATCGCGCCCGAAGCGCTGTCAAACCGGTATATGTTCCCGGGCCTTGTTGCGCTGCTCTTTACGTTCGGCCTGTTTTTCCAGGCAGGATTTCTGCGGAACAAAAAGCCTGAACCGGACGACGAGTAAGCTGGCATTCCAGAGGCTGAACAAAACTCTTACCACGACAGGAGCGTAGAACGGCTATGGATATCACGCACACCATCGCACAGCTTAAACAGGATCCTGAGTTTGCCAGAAACGTCGGCATGGTTCTTATTCACAACGGCATTGTCCGGGCATGGTCGCGCTCCGACGGTTCCCCGGTATCATCAGTCGACGTCACACCCGACCACGGACGCATTGAGGCCCTGCGCCGCGAATACGAGAAGAAACCCGGCATCTACAAGGTCATTGTCGAGGCAAAATCAGGCACATTAAAGCCCGGCGATGATCTGCTCTTCATCATCGTCGCGGGCGATATCCGCGAACATGTCAAACCCGTGCTGGCCGAACTGCTGGACAGGATCAAGGCGGAAGCCGTTAAAAAAGCGGAGCTCCCCTGAGCAGACACGATACTATCGTTTGTGAGCTGGGATTTTAAAATACGGGGTTAAGCATGACAGGCGTAAGAAAGCCGCCGTGTTTATGCTGCACGGCGGCTTTCCAATGTGTATATTCCGCTGACGCCGGCAAAGCCGTGAAAGCCTCCCTCGGGAAGCAGGCCGTTTTAGCGGCTGTACGTCAAGCCCACCACGTACGACGCGAAATTTTTACCGTCATATGACGACCAGAACGGGTCTGCGGTATGCGCGAATCTTCCTTCGGTGCGCAGGGACCATGCTGATTTGAACAGCTGCCAGTCCTTTCCCACCAATGCCCCGACTGTATACAGGCAGTGCGATCTGCCGATATCCGAATAGCGGTGCTCCCTGCTCCAGTCCCGGTTTTCGAATTTCGGAAAGCTGCTTACATAGGACAGCCCGGCGAGTACACCAACATACAGCATCCTGTCAAAAAGGTTCCTTTTAAGAACAAGATTGCACCCGGTTTCATGAAATCCCGTATCCTGGTCATGATCAGGCTGCTCATTGGCCTTATGCGCGGAATAATGCAGTTCGCCGCCAAGGGTCCACTGGTTCCAGCTGTCGTTGAGCAGATGCGCAACCAGCGAATCACTCTCCGCCCGCAGTGATATGCGCTTTACAATGTTGTCGCTGTGATCCCCCTGCAGCGAATCGGGCAGCCATGAATCTCTGCCATAGGAAAAATCGACACCGATTTTTTCGAAGCTCCAGGGCTTGTCAGCGGCCCGGGCCGTTGCCGCAGCCAATAGAATTGAACTGCATACCACCGCCATTCTGAACCATTTTTTCATCGTAAGCCTTTCTTTCTCTGTAGTTTAAAATACTATTGAAAAAATTGCCCGGCTGTCGGGAAATTTCCAAGCACCGTCACAGGATTAGATATGTATCGGCCCAAGATTAAAAAAAATTAATCTATTTTTGGCGACCGGATCATTGTGTGCGCTCCGTTCAACCGGACTACATCAGATAATCAGGCAAAAAGAAAACCTGGTTTGCGGAAAAACACAGGGGCCTGCGCCGGCTATGCGCTGGTCTGCGGGGCACCGGGGCCGGATGCGGTAAAAAATTCCACGGAAAACAGTTCGGCAGTCAGGAAATGCCTTACTGAAACCTGCTGTATCGGGGCCTCAGCTTTGGCCCTGCTGCGGGCCCTTCGTCCCCATAAATTCCGGCATGGTGGCTTCGCCCGCATGGCTGATGCCCTCGCGCCGCACGACGGCAGCAGCCGTCATCCACAGAATTTTCAGATCAAGCGGCAGTGAGCAATTATCAACGTACCAGACATCCAGCGCAAACTTTTCCTCCCAGCTGATGGCATTGCGGCCGTTGACCTGTGCCCAGCCGGTCACGCCGGGCCGCACTTCCATGCGCCGGGCCTGCTCGGGCGTATAGCGCGCAAGGTACTGCATGAGCAGGGGCCGGGGGCCGACGATGCTCATGCTGCCCGCAAGCACATTCAGCAGCGTCGGCAGCTCGTCAAGGCTGCACGCACGCAGAAAACGGCCCAGCCTGGTCAGGCGCGCAGCGTCGCTTGCGGCCACGTCCTCGCCCGGGACAGGCGCGCGCATGGTCCTGAATTTTATGAGGTTGAAAGGACGTGCGTGCAGGCCGGGGCGCTGCTGCCGGAAGAACACCGGGGCGCCCATCGTGGCGCGAATACAGACGCTGACAACGATTAATACCGGCAGCGCCGCAATCAGCATGCACAGGCTGACGGTAATATCGAACAAACGCTTGATACAGGGGTACATGCCGGTACCTGATAATGGCAGCGGGCCATTGGAAAATTCTGCCCGCGTATCACCCGCTCAGACGGGCCGTTTCTTCCTGCTGCGCTCGATTTCCGCCTGTACAAGCTGTGCATGCTCTTCCGAGCTGTCACGCAGATAACGCAGCAGATTTGAATATTCCAGCCGCACCTTGAAATGCTGAAAAATATTTTTAGCGATGAGCGATTTTTCAAGATCGCGGCCAAGCTCAAGCGCATGCTCGGGGGTAATCTGATCCTGGCGCGCAAGCTCACAGGTCTTTTTTACATAGTCGATGATTGACTCAATAGCGCCAAGCCTGGTTGCACCTTCAGCAAAGGAAGCATCGTTCTGGTAGGTGAGCCGGTACAGCTTCTGCACGGCCTCGGCGTGTTCATTCTCTTCCCTGACAAGCTTCAGCCACAGTTCCCGCTGCGCGGGAAATTTTTCCGCAAACAGTGCATACAGCTCAGCAAGTCCCTGCTCAAGCTCATGCATGCGCATGAGTATTTTGATCTGATTTTCTTCAAGCATGGATCAGCAGCCCCTGTAAAGAGTATTTATTACAAGCACCTGTTACACCGAATATGATTCTAAGCCGTGCGCCGGAGTCTGTCAAGCCGGGGCGTTTTCATGTCCTTCGAGCAGCAGCGGCAGGCGGTCGGCTACCAGCATACCGCGTATTGTAGGTACAACGCGGCCGGAGCGGACGGTAATGAGGCCTTCGCGTTCAAGCTGCGCAAGCGTGCGCTCGTCAGAGCCCACATCCGCAAGCGCAGCACCACGACTTGTTCGCAGGCCGAGCATCAGGCGCTCGAGGCGGAGCTGTTCGACCGAAAGGGTTTCCTCATCGGCAAGTGGGAAAGCACCATCTTCGAGCAGGCGGCAGTAGCCCTGCACGGAATCAACATTCCACCAGCGCTTGTGCCCGTCAAAGGAATGCGCTGCAGGGCCGAGGCCAAGGTACGGCAGATGCCGCCAGTAGCGGCTGTTGTGCCGGGCCTCGCAAGCCGCATCACGGGCATAATTTGAAACCTCATAGTGCTGATAGCCTGCCCCGCCCAGGAATGAATCGGCGAACAAAAAAAGCTGTTCAAGTGTGTCCTCTGATTCCGGGCTCAGGCTGTTCTCCTGCTGCATGCGAAAAAAAACTGTTCCGGGCTTGATGGTCAGCTGATAGCAGGACAGATGAGCGGGCTGCAGTCGGAGGGCCTGCGCGAGATCAGCCTGCCAGTCCTGACGGGGCAGGCCGTACATGAGGTCAAGACTGACGTTCTCAAACCCGGCTGCGGCAGCATGTTCCACAGCCTCAAGCGACTGGCGCGCCGTATGCCTGCGCTGCAAAAAACCCAGCACGCCGTCGTCGAAGGACTGAACGCCGATGCTGAGACGGTTAAAGCCGAGGCTGCGCAGGACGCGTGCCTTTTCAAGGCTCATGTCATCGGGGTTGACCTCGATCGTGCACTCGGCATCCCCCACAACCGACACGCTGGTGCGCACACGCTCCATCAAGAGGCCAAGCTGTCGTTCACTCAGCAGGCTGGGCGTACCGCCCCCGAAATAAACGGTTTTAAAACGGGGGAAAGACCCTCGGTACAGGTCCAGTTCGCGGCACACGGCCGCGCACCAGGCATCGGTCATACCCGCTGCCGCGATCGAAAAAAAATCGCAGTAGGGGCATTTCGAGGCGCAAAACGGCACGTGAATGTAGAGGCCGGCCGCGCCCGGGTCAGTCATTTTCCGACTTGAGGATCGCAACAAAAGCTTTTTGCGGGATCTGGACATCGCCCACCATTTTCATGCGGTCCTTGCCCTTTTTCTGTTTCTCGAGCAGTTTGCGCTTGCGGGTGATGTCGCCGCCGTAGCATTTGGCGGTTACGTCCTTGCGGAACGGATTGATGGTGGAACGGGCAATAACACTGCCGCCGATCGCGCCCTGGATGATAATCTTGAACATCTGGCGCGGGATCTCCTCCTTGAGCCGCTCGCAGTACTGCAGGGCGCGCGGGCGGGCGTTGTCGCGGTGGCTGATGAAGGAGAGCGCGTCGACCTTTTCGTGGTTCACCATCATGTCGACCTTCACCAAGTCACCGGGCCGGTGCTCGAGGTACTCGTAGTCAAAGGAACCGTAGCCCTGCGTGATGGTCTTCAGCCGGTCATAAAAATCATAGATGATTTCCGCCAGCGGCATGTCGAAGTTGACCTCGATGCGGCCCGGGGACGGATAGGTAAAGCGCGAGTTGCTGCCGCGCCGCTCCGTGCACAGCTTCATGACCGCGCCCATGTAGCGCTCGGGGATGATGATCGAAATGCGCACGTAGGGCTCAAAAGCCGTGTCGATCACGGTCGGGTCGGGATAATACTGCGGGTTTTCAATAGTGAGCTCAGTACCGTTTCTGAGCGTAAACTTGTACTGCACCGACGGCGCGGTCATGATAATTGCCTGGTCGTATTCGCGCTCCATGCGTTCCTGCACGATTTCAAGGTGCAGAAGGCCCAGGAATCCACAGCGGAAGCCCTGCCCCAATGCCGCGGAAGAATCCTTCTGGTAATTGAGCGCTGCGTCGTTAAGCTTGTACTTTTCAAGCGCCTCGACAAGGCCCGGGTAGTCGTCGGCCGCAATCGGATACACGGAGGAAAACACCATCGATTTAGGCTCTTTAAAACCGGACAGCGGTGCGGCAGCCGGATTGCTGTCGAGCGTGATGGTGTCGCCCACGCGGGTGTCGCTCACGGTCTTGATGCCGGCGATGATATAGCCGACCTCTCCGGCAGAAAGCACGGAGCGCTTTTCAAGCTTAATGCGGAATACGCCGACCTCCTCAACGCGGTAGCAGGCCCCGTTGGACATGAAGCGGATCGTGTCACCTGCCCTGACCGTCCCGTTGAACACCCGGCAGCTGACCACGGTGCCGCGGAACTGGTCATAGTTGGCGTCAAAGATCAGCGCGGCAAGCGGAGCGGACGGGTCTCCCTGCGGCGGGGGCAAGCGGTCGACCACGGCTTCAAACACCTGCTCGATGCCGGTGCCGGCCTTGGCCGAGCACAAAAGCGCTCCGTTTGAGTCAAGGCCCAGCTCGATTTCGATTTCCTCCTTCACGCGCTCGATGTCGGCCGCGGGCAGGTCGATCTTGTTGATGACCGGGATGATCTCAAGATCGTGCTCCATGGCTGCGTACAGGTTGGCAAGCGTCTGGGCCTCGACCCCCTGCGCGGCGTCGACCAGCAGCAGCACCCCTTCGCAGGCCGCAAGCGCGCGTGAAACCTCGTAGGAAAAATCAACATGCCCGGGCGTGTCGATCAGGTTGAGAACGTACTCCTGACCGTCTTTCCCGGTATAGGGCAGGGCCACGGTCTGGCTTTTGATGGTGATGCCGCGCTCCTGCTCGATGTCCATGCTGTCCAGCAGCTGGTCGTGAAAGTCACGCGCGCTGATGAGGCCGGCGTGCTGAATAAGGCGGTCGGCCAAGGTGGACTTGCCGTGGTCAATGTGGGCGATGATGCTGAAGTTGCGAATATTGAGCATGATGCTGAATGCTGTCCGATCTATGCGTGCCAGATTGCTCTCAGAGCTTGTGTTTGCAAACTGACGGATTATAAAGTAAAGTCGATAGGTTGTCAAAGTATAGTACGCGCAGGGACCTGCACTAGCTGTAGGCCGGACCAAAAACCGCAATAATGGGCAATGCCCGTTACAGTGCCGGACACGCTGCGCTGAGTCCGGCCTACACCAGGACCGCACTGTCAGGTTCGTGTCCGGCTTATTACATGAGCAGACCATGCTGCGAATCGCGCTGATATACCCACCTCCCTGGAAACTCGCCCGCGCGGGTGAAGCTCCGTATGCTGGCGCTGAAGGTCCGCCGGAAGGCGGTCCCTTTGAACACTGCCTGCGCGGCGACAGCGAGCATATCCCGCTCGGGCTTCTGAGCCTTGCGGCGCAGGCGCGCGCTGCCGGCCATGACGTGACCGTGCTGAACCTGTTCGCATTCGCGTGGCGGGACATCGAGCAGATTATCGCATCTGTCCAGGCCGGCCTGTTCGGCCTGAGCTGCTTCACGCTCAACCGCCGCGGGACCCTGATGCTGGCTGACCTCATCCGGCGCCTGCACCCTCATGCACACATAACCGTGGGCGGTCCGCATGCCTCCACCCTGCCCTGCGAACTGCTCAACCATTGCAGCGAGATCGACACCGTGGTGATCGGCGAGGGCGAGCAGACATTCATGGAACTCATCAGCCGGATTGAAAACCGGGCAACGACAGAAGGGATTCCCGGCACAGCCTGGAACACGGTTGACGGGCCGCGCAGCGCAGGTCCGCGCCGCCCGATTGAACACCTTGACAACCTGGTGCCGCCGTCGCGCTACTTTGATGACCATATCGTGCTCTCCTCGCGCGGCTGCCCGTGGGACTGCTCCTTTTGCGCTTCACGCGTACTCTGGGGCCGGGGCTGCCGCAACCACTCAACAGACTATGTGCTTGACATGCTTGAGGAACTGGTGCACACGCACGGCCAGTGCGCAATCGCCTTCAAGGATGAAACCTTCACAGCCGACCGGCAGCGGACACTGGCTCTGTGCCGGGGCATTCGTGAACGCAGACTGAACATTGCCTGGAGCTGCGACACCCGGGCCGATGTGCTGGACGCGGAGCTGCTGAACGCAATGCGCTCATCCGGATGTCAGCGCCTCAGCCTCGGTGTTGAATCTGCCGATGAAGGAATTTTAAAACGGCTTAATAAAAAAATCTCCCCTGCCTCTGTGCGGGAGGCCACACGGCTTGCGCGCGGTGTGGGCCTGAGCGTGCGTTACTACATGATCGCTGGCAGCCCCGGGGAAACCATGGCGAGCCTGCAGCGCAGCCTCGATTTTGTGCGCGATGCCGGACCCTGTGAAGTCATCTTCAACCCCTTTACCCTGCTGCCGGGTACACGTGACTGGGAGCAAGCCGTTCACAGCGGCCGCTACAGCGTGGAATATTTTTTTACGGATACTTTTTTCGAGCTGCAGCCGGCCGCGCTCGACAGCGGAAGTACGGGCGATGAACTGCGCGACTGGCTGCGGGCCAACAGCGGACTTCGCCATGTCCGCCACTTCACGGTCGAGGAATGCCGTGAATTTGTAAGGATGTTTCCCGACCTTGCCAGCGCTCATCTTGATCTTGCCGAAGCACTGCTGCGCAATAATGATGCAGCCACCGCCGAGCAGACCGCCTTCAGGGCGCTTGAGCTGAACCACCCCCAGCCCGGTTTGTGCCGCAACCTGCTTGCCTGCTGCGCGCTGCGGCAGGGACGTCTGCAGCAGGCTCTCGAACTTCTGCTGGCAGCTGCCGAATGCGGCTGTCATAGCGTCGTTGAGCGCAACATAGCCGCAGCTCAGCGCTGGGCAGCCCTGGGCGGCCCGCAATCAGGAGTTCCGCTCGAGTTTGACTGCGGCACAAACTTCGAGATCTCACGCCCCCGCCGCCAGCCGATCGGACCCGGCGAGCTTGAAATCAAAGGACGCATCTACGCGCCTGTGTTCTGATTGAGGGGATACGGACGGACTTTCCTTCGAAGGAACAATAGCCGCAGCGCTTTCCCGGTTACTGTCCAGCCGGGGTGCCTGTGGCATTGTCAGCCGCGGCGGTTGCATCTTCCGTCATGGCCTCGGCCTGCAGCACCCAGCCGCCGCCCATGGCCTGATACACCGCAACAACCGATGCAAGCGCAGAGCTTGAAAGCTGGGCCCATTTGAGTTCTGCCGGAAACAGCTGCTGCTGGGCCTGCAGCACCGTGGAGTAGGGCGCGTAGCCGCCGTTGTACTGCAGCGTGGCAAGGTGCTCGTAGTTCCGGGATGCGTTAAGCAGCCGGGTCTGCGCAGCAAGCTGCTCGCCGAGCTTCTCCCGGGAGGACAGGGCGTTCTCGGTATCGGCGAAAGCGTTCTGCACCGCCGCTTCATAGGCAGCCAGCGCGGCCTTCTGGCTGGCCGAGGCCTGCTTCACCTGGCCGTAAATGGCGCCGAAGGTGAACAGCGGCCCCTGTACCGTTCCGGTGAACGTCCAGGATTTGGACGGATCCTTAAACAGGCGGTGCAGCTCCTCGCTTGCCTTGCCGTAGGCGCCGGTGAGCGAAATCGTCGGAAAATACAGCGCACGGGCCGCGCCGATGAGCGCGTTCTGGGCAATCAGATTTTCTTCGGCCCGGAGCACATCGGGCCGCTGGGCCAGCAGGTCGGAGGGCAGGCCAACGGGTACGGCCGGGGGAGCGAGCTCCTGAATCGTCTTTCCCCGGGGTATGGGGCCCGGGTTGCGCCCCAGCAGGAGCGACAGGGCGTTCTCCGTCTGGATGATCTGCTCCTGGATGTCGGGTATGGCGGCGGCGGCGGTCTCGTACTGCGTGCGCGCCTGCGCCACGGTCATTTCGGAGACCTGCCCGTACTGGAACTGCAGCTCGAACAGCCTCACCGATTCGCCGTAGGCCGCCAGGGAGCGCTGCGATACAGCCAGCTGTTCGTCAAGGCCGCGAAGAGCAAGATAGCTTTTGGCCACCTGTGCCACCAGCGAAAGAATCACGCCCCGCCTGGCTTCCTGCGTTGCCAGAAGGTCGGCCCGGGCGGCCTCGGTCTGCCGGCGAATCCGGCCCCAGAGGTCAAGCTCCCAGCTGGCCAGTCCATAGGCCTCAAACGTGCTGCGGGCATCGGGCCTCCCCCCCGGCAGGGTCTCGTAAAGCGTTCCGCTGGGCCGCTGCCGGGTGGCGCTGCCCTCATAGCCCAGCTGCGGGAACAGGGGAGATCTCACCTGCATGAGCACGGCCTCGGCCTGCTCGACATTGGCAGCGGCGATCTTCACATCCTTATTGCCTGCAAGCGCCTCGGCGATGAGAGCGTCAAGCACGGGGTCGCCGAACTGCTGCCACCATGCGGTATCGATAATATCGGCCGCCTCCTGCGGCGCGTAGCGGTAGGATTCGGGCACATCCAGGCCGGGCCGGCGGTAATCAGGGCCCAGGGCGCAGCCGGCAAGCAGGACAATGGCGATGAGGAACGCCCGGCGCAGCATGTCAGCGTCCCTCCCGATTATCCGGCAGCATTGGCGCAGGACTCTTTTTCTTGTCTTTCTTCTCCTTTGAACGCTCGGCAAGGCGGTCAAACAGGTAGAAGAACAGGGGCACATAGAGCATGGCAAGGGTGGTTTCGCCGAGCATGCCGCCAATGATGCCCGTGCCGATGGAATGGCGCGCGTTGGCGCCCGCGCCCGTCGCGATCGCAAGCGGCAGCACGCCGAGGATGAAGGCAAGGGAGGTCATGATGATGGGGCGCAGCCGCTCCTCGCCCGCCTTGATCGTGGCGTCGATAATGGAAAGGCCTTTCTGGCGAAGCTCTACGGCAAAGGTCACGCGCAGCACCGCGTTTTTGGCTCCCAAACCGATGAGCACCAGCAGGCCGATCTGGAAGTACACATCGTTTTCAAGCCCGCGCATCCAGTTGAGAATGAGCGCGCCCAGGATACCGAACGGCACGGCGGTCATGACCGAGCCCGGCAGTGACCAGGACTCGAACTGCGCGGCCAGGATCAGGAACACGATGATGAGGCCGAAGATAAAGGCGGCCGATGACGTGCCGCCCGACTTCTTCTCCTCGAACGCCAGGCCCGACCATGAATAATCAAACCCCTGCGGCAGCACCTCGGCGGCCACTTCCTCCATGACCCTGATGGCCTCGCCCGAACTGAACCCCGCCGCGGCCCCGCCCGTGATCTGGGCAGCCGGAAAGCCGTTGAAATGCGGCAGCAGGTCCGTGCCTGCGATATATTCAGTTTTTGCAAGGGCCGACATGGGCACCATGTTTCCGGCCGACGAACGCGTGTAGAGTTTGGAAATATCTCCCGGGTTCTCGCGGTAGGGCGCGTCGGACTGCAGCACCACGTTCCACACGCGGCTGTACTGGTTGTACTGGCTCACCTGCACGGAGCCGAACTGGGCCTGGATGGCGCTGTACACGTCCTGCACCGGCACCCCCAGAAGCACGGCCTTGTCGCGGTCCACCGTGATGCGCATCTGCTGCGACACGGCGTTGAAGGTCGTGTTCAGGCCCGTCAGCTCGGGCCGCGTGCGCGCCCTGGCCAGGAATTGCTGCGTTATCTCATACAAGCGCTCGGGCTGGCCGGCCCCCTTGTCCTGGATCCAGAACTCGAACCCGCCCGTGGTGCCGATGCCCGGAATGGCGGGAGGAGCAATGGGTATGAACCTGCCCTGCTCCAGGCCCTGTGCTCCGGCAGCGACTTTGAGCAGCACCGCTTTGGCGTTCTCCGCCTTGGCTTTGGCAATGGATCCGTAGCGCTCTTTGAAGTCCTTGAGCTTGACGAAAAAGGTCGAGGTGTTGCTTTTGTACTGGGCATCCAGCAGGCTGTAGCCGTTGACTTCCGTGCAGCTCAATACCGCCGGGTCGCTGCCGAAAATTTTCGCTATTTCAGCCCCCATGTCGGCCGTGCGGTTGAGGCTGGCGCCGCCGGGCATGAACAGCGTACCCAGCACATACCCCTGGTCCTCGTTCGGTACAAAGCTCGTGGGCAGCACCTTGAACAGCACGACCAGCAGCGCGACAAGAAAGGCCAGCGCCACGAAGGCTTTTTTCACATTGTGGATGACCCACAGCACCAGGTCTCCGAACCACAGCGTGACGCGGTCGACCTGGCGGTTGAACCAGCCGAACAATCCCGTCTGTTTGAGCCCGGCATGCTTGAGCATCAGGCCGCACATGGCCGGCGTGAGCGTGAGGGCGATGAAGCCCGACAGCGCCACCGATATGACGATCGTGATGGCGAACTGCTTGTACAGCTGCCCTGTGGTGCCGGGCAGGAATGCGGCCGGGATGAAGACCGAGGCCATGACGAGCACCACGGCGATAAGGGACGTGCCTATTTCCTCCATGGCGCGGATGGTGGCCTCCCGTGGCCCGAGCTTGTTCACGACCATGTTGCGTTCGACATTTTCGACAACGACGATGGCGTCATCAACAACCATGCCGATGGCCAGCACGATGCCGAACAGGGTGAGCAGATTGATGGAAAAGCCCATGGCAAGCATGCCGATGAAGGTGCCGATCAGGGAGACGAAAATCGCCACCGTGCAGATGATGGTCGAGCGGAAGCTCTGCAGGAAGAGATACACCACGAGCACGACCAGTATCACGGCCTCCCACAGGGTCTGGATGACTTCCTCGATGGAGATGCGCACGAAATCGTTGGTGTCAAGCGCCAGGAAGTATTCGATGCCGTCGGGCATGGTGCGCTTCATGTCCTCCATGACCTGCATGACGCCTTTTGACACCTCCAGGCCGTTGGCGCCCGGCTGCTGGTAGACGCAGATGAAACTCGCGGGCATGCCGTTGAAGCGGTTGCGGTCGATGTACTGGCGCCGGCCGACCTCGGCACGTGCCACGTCTTTGACGCGCACGATGGCGCTGCCGTCGCGGCTGGCGCGCAGGATGATGTTTTCATACTGCTCCGGGTCGGTGAACTGGGGCTGGGTGACCATGGGAAACGTCAGCTGCGTTTTGCCCGAGTTGGGCTCCTGCCCGATCTGTCCCGCCCCGAACAGGGCGTTCTGGTTGGCCACTGCCTGCTGAATGTCGGTCGTGGTGATGCCAAGGGATGCCATGCGGTCGGGGTTCATCCAGATGAGCATGGCCTGGTCGGGCACGCCGAACATGGCCGACTGGCCCGCGCCGTTCACGCGTTTGATCGCGTCCAGCACGTAGATGTTGGCGTAGTTGTTCACGTAGTCGGGGCTGTAGCGGCCGTCCTTGTTGAACAGGGCGATGATCATCATGATGCTGGAGGACTTTTTCTGCACCGACACGCCGTACTGCTTCACGGCGTCGGGCAGCTGAGGAGCCGCCAGGCTCACCCGGTTCTGCACCTGCACCTGCGCCATGTCCGGGTCGGTGTTCAGGGTAAAATACACCGTGATGGTCATCTGGCCGGTATTGGAGCTCGTGGAGGTCATGTAGAGCATGTTGTCGACGCCGTTGATCTGGGCCTCGATGGGCGCGGCCACGGCATCGGCCACGGTTTTCGAGTCGGCGCCGGGATAGGTCGTAGTGACCGTCACCTGCACGGGCGTGATGGTGGGATACTGCTCGATGGGGAGCATTTTCATGCACACCAGGCCCGCTATCGAGATAATGAGCGCGACAACGGTTGCGAATATAGGCCGCTCTATGAAGAATTTCGAGAACATGCGCCTCTCCGGGCTACTGTTTGGATGCTTGGCCGCCCTGCGTATCCCTGATTTTTACGGCGCCGCCGGGGCGCACGGTCATGCCGCCGTCCACAACGATGCGCTCGCCGCCCGTCAGCCCCTCGGTGATGAACCAGTCACCACCCTGCCAGTCTCCGACCGTCACGGGCCGCGGCTCGGCCTTGTCGTCCTTGTCCAGAATCCAGATGAAATGCCCCTTGGAGCCCTGCTGCACGGCGCGCTGGGGCACCAGGATGGCATTGGGCCTCACGGCCCCTTTAAGCCGCACGCGCACGTACTGGTTGGGGCGCAGCACGTTGTCGGGATTATCAACGCTCACGCGCAGCAGAAAAGTGCCGGTCTGCGTGTTGTAAGAAGGCGCCGCGAACGTGATCTTCCCCGTATTGGGAAATGTCGAGCCGTCCACGAGAATGATCTCAACGGTATAGTTCGCGTCGGCAGGCGGCCGGATCCTGCCGCTTTGCACCTCGTTGCGGCTGCGCTGCAGCTCGTTCTCGGAGATGCTGAAATTGACCCACATGGGCGAGAGGGCCTCCACGGTGGTGAGCTGGCTGTTCTGGGGGTTGATATAGGTGCCGTCCTGCTGGAGCGCGGCGCTGGTGATGCCGTTCACCGGCGAGGTGATCACGGTGTAGGACAGGTTCAGCTTTGCCTGCTCGACCTGCGCCTTTGCCTGCTCCACAGCGGCCGCCGTTGAATCGAAACGGCCCGTTGCATCATCGAGGTCCTTCTGCGACAGTGCATTTTTCTCGGCCAGCGGCTTTGTGCGCTCATAGTTCTGCTGCGCCGTCGTGTGGGCGGCCTGCTGCCGCGCAAGCGCTGCCTGCGCCTGGTCAAGCTGCACCTTGAAAGGCTTCTGGTCCATCAAAAAGAGCGTATCTCCCTCTTTCACGATGGAGCCTTCCGTGTATACGCGCTTTTCGAGAAATCCGCTTACCCGGGCATGGATGTTCACCTGACGCGAACTCTGCGTCTGGGCGACATATTCCGGCGCTATGGGAACATCCTGCGGCACCACGATCATGGCCGTGACCTCGGGCGTTGCCGGCCCCGGTGACTGCTGGTCCCTGCCGCAGCCTGCCTGCAGGCACAGCAGGGCCAGAATTACGAACGGTTCGGGGCGGAAAAAACGGCAGCGCTGCCGGCGGAACGCAGCGTGTACTCCACGGGTTTTCATCATGTCCTCCTGCAAAAGGCCTGTTGACAGCGCCGAGATGCTTGAAATGTGCCTGCAGCGGGAGCAAGTATAGCCGCAGGGCGGAGTGCATGTCAAGCACGACAGCCCGCACCCGGCTGCCCGGGTGCAGGCAGCGCGGCAAACTTTATGTTGACACCCGTCCGCTCACTGCCTATACTTTGCCCCGTCAAAAAACCTTTTTCCGGCAGGAAATCCCAATGCTCCAGCTTGCAAGCGCGCGCATAGCGATCATCGGACTCGGATACGTGGGCCTGCCGCTGGCCGTCGAATTCGGCAGGCATTTCCCGACGCTGGGCTTCGACATCAATGCCGGACGCATACGCGAACTCGCCGGCGGATGGGACCGTACGCTCGAGGTTGACCGCGACGAACTCGCCTCGGCACCCCTGCTGCGCTACGAAAGCGACCCGGCCGCGCTCAGGGACTGCAACACCTACATCGTCACGGTCCCCACCCCGATCGATGAGCATAAAAGGCCCGACCTCACGCCGCTGCAGCGGGCAAGCGAGCTGCTTGGCATGGTCGTTAAAAAAGGCGATGTGGTGGTATACGAATCAACGGTCTATCCGGGCTGCACCGAGGACGATTGTATCCCAATCATCGAGCGCGCCTCCGGCCTGCGATTCAACATCGATTTTTTTGCGGGCTACAGCCCTGAGCGCATCAACCCCGGCGACAAACAGCACCGGGTGACCGGCATCGTGAAAGTTACCTCGGGATCCACGCCCGGGGCGGCCCAGTACGTCGACGGCCTCTACCGCACCATCATTACGGCCGGTACGCACCGGGCCAGCAGCATCAAAGTCGCCGAAGCGGCCAAGGTCATCGAAAACACGCAGCGTGATGTCAATATCGCCCTGATCAACGAACTCGCCCTGATCTTCAACCGGCTCGGCATCGATACCCTGGAAGTGCTCGAGGCCGCCGGCAGCAAATGGAACTTCCTGCCGTTCCGGCCCGGCCTTGTAGGCGGACACTGCATCGGGGTCGACCCCTACTACCTCACGCACAAAGCGCAGGAAATCGGCTACCACCCGGAGGTCATACTCGCCGGCCGGCGCATCAACGACACCATGGGCCTCTACGTGACTGATACGGTCGTCAAGCTGATGACGCGCAAGCGCATCCACGTGGTGGACTCCGACGTGCTGGTCATGGGGCTTTCGTTCAAGGAAAACTGCCCCGACATCCGCAACACGCGGGTAATCGACATTATGCGTGAATTCCAAAGCTACAACGCCCGCGTCGACGTTTACGACCCGTGGGTCGATCCCGCCGAGGCCGAGCGCGAATACGGCGTCACAACGCTGAAGGATATTCCTTCGAAGCAGTATGACGCCGTCATAGTCGCCGTGGCGCACCGCGAGTTCGCCGAGATGGGTGCTGCGGGCATCCGCCGCCTTTTGAAGCCCAGTTCGGTGCTCTTCGACATCAAGCACGTTCTGCCCCGGGAAGCCTCTGACGCGCGGCTGTAGCATCGCTGCTGCGTCCGGCCGCATCGTGTCCGCATACGATTGCCGCGCCCGGGAAATGCGCATCCGCGAAGTTTTTCCCGCGCACAGAGAGGCTCCCGGCAACCAGGAAAGCCGGCCATGCCTGTCATTACCATTGACCCGAACGCGCCCGACGAACAGGCCCTGCGCGAAGCAGCAGCCATCATCATGCAGGGCGGCATCGTGATCTATCCGACCGAAACCGTGTACGGGATCGGCGTGCGCTATGACGATGAGCAGGCCCTTGCTCGCCTGTTCGACCTGAAAGGCCGCGCCGACCGTAAGCCGGTTTTACTGCTGCTGCAGCGCTCCGAAGACTTGCAGCGCATCAGCAGGAACGTGCCGCCCGAGGCGCTGCTGCTTGCAGAGCGCTTCTGGCCCGGGCCCCTGACCCTGGTGGTGCCGGCCGCCCCTGATCTCTCAAGGGCCCTCACCGGCGGCGGCGCCACGGTCGGCTGCCGCATTTCAAGCCACCCGGTGGCAGCCGCCCTCGCTCTGGCCTGCGGCCTGCCCATTACCTCCACCAGCGCAAATCTCAGCGGCGGGCCCAACCCGTCGTCAATTGCCGATATCCCGTCTGATGTCATCTCCCGGGCCGATATTGTCATTGACGCCGGTTCAACGGCCTGCAGCCTTCCCTCAACCGTCTATGATGTTTCCCGCTCACCGTTCCGCCTTGTGCGGCCGGGCTGCATTGCCGAGTCCGACATCATCTGCGCGCTGAACCTGCGCTGAATAAACCGCAGTGCGCAAAATCTGCCTAAAATTCTAATGGATAGCTATATAATAACCGATATGCTGAAGAGTTGAAAATTTATATACATATCACGAATGCGATCTTCCTGCTCTCACAGCCATGATTCACATCCATCAGGCATCGAAATACTACAACAACGCCATCCCCGCGCTGGTAGATATCAGCTTTAAAATTAACAAGGGCGATTTTGTTTTTATCACCGGCCCCAGCGGCGCGGGCAAGACAACCCTGCTGAGGCTGATGTTCTGCGCCGAGCGCCCGAGCTCAGGCGAGATCATCCTCAACGGCGTCAATATCAGCCGCATCAAGCCGTCGGCGATACCCGCGCTGCGCCGCAGCATCGGAGTTGTTTTTCAGGACTTCAAGCTCATTGACAGCCGGACGGTGTATGAAAATGTGGCCTTCGCGCTCGAGATAACCGGGGCGGGCGCCAAGACCATTAAAAAAAAGGTCTGGCAGACCCTGAAGTGGGTCGGCCTGCTGCAGAAAAAAGACTCCCTGCCGCCCTGCCTTTCCGGAGGCGAGCAGCAGCGCGTGGCGATCGCGCGGGCCATCGTCAACAACCCGCTCCTGCTGCTGGCCGATGAGCCGACCGGCAACCTGGACCCGCAGCTCTCCCTTGATATCATGAGGCTGTTCAAGGCCATCAACGCGCGTGGCACCACCATCGTGGTCGCAACGCACAACCGCGGCATGGCCGAGCAGTTCTCCGATAAAATAATCTGCCTGAGCAGGAGGCATTCGATTGAACCCTGTTAACGCCGCCGCCCGGTTGCGCTACTGTGTCGCAAGCGCGCTGAACAACCTGCGCCGCAACCTGGCGCTCAGCCTTATCACCACCTCAACGATCGCCGTGATGTTTACGATCTGCACCGCGATGCTGCTGGTGCTGCTCAACCTGTCGGCATTCATGCAGACCTGGGCCGATCAGCTGCAAATTATCGTCTACTTCGAGATGAAGGCTTCAGAAAAGGACATGCAGCGTTTTGAGAAGGAAATCGCGGGGCGGCCCGAGGTCGAGCAGGCCCGGCATGTCTCGCCCGAGGAGGCCATGAGCCTTTTGAAACGCTCGCTTGAGGGGCAGGACGGCATTTTATACGGCCTGCCGGACAACCCGCTGCCGGCATCGCTTGAAATCAGGCTGCGCAAACCCTACCTCACGAATGAAGCAGTACAAGCCTTCGTGGCCGGCATTACCCGTGAGCCGCCGGTGGCCGACATCGAGTATGGGCAGCGCTGGCTTGAGCGTTTCGTCGCTTTTTTTGAGCTGGCGCGGCTGATCGGCCTGCTGCTGGGCGTCTTTTTAATTATATTCACCTACTGCATCATCGCCAACACCATCCGGCTGATGGTCTACAGCCGCCGCGATGAGATCGAAATCATGAAACTGGTCGGCGCCGGAAGCCTGATGGTCAAGTTTCCCTTCTGGCTGGAAGGCGCACTGCAGGGCTCATGCGGCGCTGTCGCGGCGCTGCTGATTATTTTTGGAGCTGAAAAACTGGCCATGGATAATCTCGCCGCCATCCTGAACTTCTATTTCGGCTCCGGCAGCTATGTGTTCCTGACCTGGCCGATGGCGGCTGCCGTTACCGCGTCAGGCGGATTGCTCGGCCTGGCGGGCAGTTTTTTCGCCGTCAACCGTCTTGACGCACACTACAGTTGACCATGTCGGCGCGTATTCCTTTTATGCTATGGTGTGTGCTGCTGGGCGCAGCCCTTGCCCCGGCGCCGGCCGCGCGTGCGCAAACCGCACAGGCCGCAGAGTCCGGGCAGACCTCGCTGAAGGATGTCAGCGACAAAATACAGCAGCAGAAAAAAAAGCTCGCGCAGGTTGAAAAAGAAGAGGCCGAAGTCATCAGCCGCCTGCATGAAATCGAACAGCGCCTGCTGGGGGAAAACAGGCAGTATGAAAGCATCGCACAGGAAATCAACGGCCTGCAGGAGGATATAGGCAGGGCCCGCAGCCGCGTGCTGGCCGCACAGAAGGAATCCGGCGCTCAGCAGCAGGTCGCGGGGAAACGCATCAGCGCCCTGTACAAATACTATCGCCGCAGCGGGCTGCGCATTCTGCTCTCAAGCCAAAACTACAGCGACCTGCTGAGGACCGAATATGCGCTCGGCTTGATCGTCGATCGCGATTATGCGCTTTTGAACCGCTCGATCGCGGCGCTCAGGCAGCAGCGCCACTATGAAGCCGAGCTGCAGTCGCGCCAGGGCAGGCTCGAGGAATCACGCTTGCAAATCGCCCGGACACGCGAGCAGATCAAAAGCACGCAGCAGGAGCGCTCGTCGCACCTCGACGAAATCCAGCAGGAAAAATCCCTGCAGCTCAAGGCCCTCCGGGAGCTCGAGGAATATTCCCGCCGGCTGCAGCAGTTCATCGACGAACTGCCCGGGTCAAAAAAAGAGTATGCCCCCTCAGGCACGCCCTTTTCGCAGATGCGCGCCCGCCTTGAGTTTCCGCTCAAGGGCGACATTATCGAGCGTTTCGGCAAGCAGGAGCATCCCGAGCTGAAAACCCACACGTACCAGAAGGGAATTACCATCAAGGCGCCCGCCGGCACGCCGGTGCGGGCCGTGCATGACGGCAGGGTCGCCTTTGCCGACTGGTTCAAGGGCTACGGGCTCATGATCATTATCGACCATGGCGAGCACTACTACAGCCTGTCGGCGCACGCCTCCGAGCTGCTGAAAAAGGTCAATGATGTCGTGTCCGCGGGCGAGACGATCGCGCATGCGGGTGACACCAATTCGCTCAAGGGCGCGGGGCTCTATTTTGAAATCAGGCATTACGGCAAGCCGCAGGATCCGCTCGTCTGGCTGAAAAAAGGCGGCAACAGGTAACGGCCGGAGCGGCGCACGATTTTTTTGCATTTGCCTGCCGCTGCCGCTATCGGCTATAATCTGAACAGGTAACCTTCGAACACACAGGAGCTCTCATGCATAAACGCCATATCGCTGCGGTCGTTGCCGCGCTCTGCCTGATGCTTACCGGCGGCGCCCGGCCCGGCCTTGCATCCAACCCGTATGAAAACTATGAGCACCTGAAAATTTTTTCCGATGCCCTGTCGCTGATACAGAAAAACTATGTCGACGAAGTTGATCTGCAAAAGGCCATGTACAACGCGATCGAGGGCATGGTTTCACGGCTTGACCCGCACTCCTCCTTCATGACTCCCGAGGTGTACCGGGAAATGCAGGTTGAAACCAGGGGCACATTCGGCGGACTCGGCATTGAAATAACCCTCCGGGAAGGGCTGCTTACGATTGTCGCTCCGATTGACGGCACGCCGGCCTACCGTGCCGGTCTCAAAACCGGCGATCACATCGTGAAAATCGACGATGCGCCGACCAAGGACATGAATCTTATGGACGCGGTCAGAAAAATGCGCGGCGAGCCCAACACGCCCGTTACCATCCATATCATGCGCAACGGCTTTGCCGAACCGCAGGCGTTTACGCTCGTGCGCGATGTTATCAACGTCATCAGCGTGCGCTCCGATGTCATGGATGAGTATTACGGCTACCTGCGCATAGCCCAGTTTCAGGAAAACACCGCCCGCGAGTGCCGCAAGGCCCTGGAGTCACTCGAAAAACGCCAGCCGGCCCTCAAGGGGCTGATCCTCGACCTGCGCGGCGATCCCGGGGGACTGCTTGACCAGGCGGTCAAGGTTGCCGATGAATTCCTGGATGAGGGCATGATCGTGTACACCGAAGGGCGCCTCGAAAGCCAGAAAATGCAGTTTTTCGCTCAAAAAAACCAGACACCGCGCTCCTGGCCCATGGTCACGCTTGTGAACGCCGGCAGCGCGAGCGCCTCTGAAATCGTGGCCGGTGCCCTGCAGGACCACAAGCGCTCCGTGATCGTCGGGACTCCGACATTCGGCAAAGGGACCGTTCAAACCGTCATCCCCTTAAGCGACGGCTCAGGCCTGCGCATTACAACGGCGAAATACTTCACCCCGAACGGCCGCTCCATTCAGGAAAAGGGCATTGTGCCCGATATCGCCGTGCAGGACCGCACCGATACACAGGCCGGCCCGGCAGGAGGATCGACGGCTGTCCGCGAGAAGGATATCGTCCGCGAATTCAACGGCGGCGCCCAGCCCCCGGCGAATGATTCCGATCAGTCCTCCGGCAGCGTTTCCAATGAAGCAGACCCGCCGCTGGCGACAGCGCTGACCATCCTTAAAAGCTGGCACCTGATGCAGCCCGGCGCGGCAGCGCCCTGAGGCACCATGTCAGGGCATGCGCCATTCATGTGATGAGGAAGTCTACAGCGGGCGGGATAAAAAACAGGGGGGGGGCCGGAGTACCGGCTCTCCCCCTGCACCAATGCGGGCGCGCCTTACAGCGCGGCGGTAAAATCTTTCAGCGTTTCGAGGTTCTCGATATTTTTCATGTCCACGTCGCGGCTGATATTGCGCATCAGGCCGCGCAGCACTTTGCCGGGCCCGACTTCCAGCGCCCGGTCAACGCCCTCGGCGATCATTTTCTCCATTTCCTCGATCCAGCGCACCGGTGAATTGACCTGGCGGGCAAGCAGGGTTTTCACATCAGCCGCACCGGGATAAAAATCAGCGGTCACATTTGCCAGCACAGGAATGCCGAGCGCACCCACCTGAACGGGTGCCAGAGCCTCGGCCAGCAGCCGGTCAGCGGCAGGCTTCATCAGGGTGCTGTGAAAGGGAGCGCTTACCGGCAGCATCACGGCCCGCTTGGCGCCTTCGGCCTCTGCCTTTGCTGCGGCACGCTTTACGGCCTCGATATGTCCTGAAATAACGATCTGGCCCGGGCAGTTATAGTTGGCCGGGGCCACATGCTCGCCCTGGGCAACATCAGCGCAGATCTGTTCAACCTTGGCCGTATCCATGCCCAGAATGGCGGCCATGCCGCCCACGCCGACCGGAACGGCCTCCTGCATGAATGTGCCGCGCTTGCGCACCACGCGCACGGCATCGGCAAAGGCCAGTGCGCCGGATGCCACCAGCGCGCTGTATTCACCCAGGCTGTGGCCGGCAACAACCGCCGGCACAATACCGGTTTCCTTCTGCAGCACACGCAGGGCCGCAACGCTCACCGTCAGAATGCACGGCTGGGTGTTGGCGGTCAGCTTCAGCGCGTCTTCCGGGCCTTCAAAGCACATTTTTGAAAGGCTTTCGCCCAGGGCCGCGTCAGCCTCGGCGAACACGTCGGCGGCCTCCTTGAAATTGTCCCTGAGTTCCTTGCCCATGCCTACATACTGTGAGCCCTGTCCGGGAAAAAGAAACGCCCACTTTGCCATGTCTCAATCCTCCAATAAAATTAATGTACGGCGCTGTCAAAGCGCCTTGCTGGTATTTAAAAACCTGCGGCATTTCCGGAGCAGTGCCCGGTGTGCACGCACAGGGTAAATCCCTGTGCGGTCGGGAATACGTGCAACGCTCAAGACAGTCTTTCAGGAAAGCCTGCAGCGAAAAAAAATGAGTATAATTGAGCGCCCTGTGCCTGTCAACTCAAAAAGGCCCGCCTGCTCCAAACCTAGCGGAAATGCGGGCTTTTTCGACCCTGCGTTGACTTCTCGCGACCGGGTGGTTATAGTGATAGCCTATGAACACGCTGCACGGCATACCCCGTTACCGCCTGGCAGGCACGCTCGTATGCGCATGCATGCTGGCATGCCTGGCCGCGGCTGCACCGCACAGTGCCTACGGGGCATTCCCCCGGCCGCGCGGGGCTGTGAACGATTTCGCGGGCGTGCTTTCGACCGCGGCTGCCGCGCGCATGGAGGCCCTGGCAGAAGAGATTCTCCAGAAAACCGGCACGGCCGTTGTCGTGGGGGTTTTCTCCTCCCTTGACGGAAGCGATCCGGACCAGTTCGCCAATGAACTCTATGAAGCCTGGGGGATCGGCAAAAAAGGCGAAGACAAGGGCGTACTGATCATGCTGGCCGTGCAGGAGCGCCGCGTGCGCATCGAAACCGGCTACGGCGTTGAAGGCGTGCTGCCCGACGGGCTTGCCGGGAGCATCCTTGACCGCTACGTTGTACCGCAGCTCAGGCAGAACCGCTTTGACGAGGGTCTGCTCAATGCCGTGGCAGCTGTCGGACAGGTGCTTGCCCGCGATGCGGGCGTCCGGCTCACCGGCGCCGTGCAGGCCCCGGCCGCGCAGCGCAACGGTGCTTCACGGCGGCCCGGCGGGCTGATGTCATTTGTGCCCCTGATTTTCATCGCCCTGATGCTGTGTACGCGCTCGGGCAGGCGCATGCTGCCCCTGCTGCTGTTCATGGCCCTCTCGGGCGGGCGGGGCGGCGGCGGTTTCGGCGGGGGCGGGTTCAGCGGCGGTTTCGGCGGTTTCGGCGGCGGCATGTCCGGCGGAGGCGGCGCGGGACGGGGGTTTTAGAGGGCTGGTGCAGCTCGGAGTCGGGAGTTCGGAGCGGGGAGAAAGAGTAAAAGAAATGAAGAGGCAGGCCCTGCCTGCCCGTTTGGAGAGGTAATGAACGATGGCAGGCATACCCAAGAATCCGGAAGAAATATTCGAGCCTGTGTGCGCTGACTTCGAAGCCCTGTACGGAGGCGACCTGCTCAGCGTCATCCTCTACGGCAGCTGCGCGCGCGGCGAATATGTGCCCGGGAAATCCGATATCAATTTCATGCTGATGCTGTCCGAAAACGGGATCACGCAGCCTGGCAGGGCCCTGGCAACAGTTGAAAAGTGGCGCCGCCGCGCGGTTGCGACCCCTTTGCTGCTCACGCGTTCCTACATTGAAACCTCGATTGACTCCTTTCCGATCGAGTTCCTGAATATCCGGGCCGCCTACCGTGTGCTGCGCGGCGAAGATCCGCTCAAACAGCTCGTTTTCGACCACCTGATGCTGCGCCTGCAGTGTGAGCGGGAGCTGAAGGGCAAACTCTTGCACCTGCGCGCGCAATTTCTGGAAACATCCGGAAACGCCCGCCGCATCAAAGAGCTGATTGCGCGCTCCCTGCCGACATTCTCGGCACTCTTCCAGGCCGTTGTGGTTCTGCGCGGCAAACCCGTGCAGCAGGGCCGCGCCGCGCTGCTGGGCGCCATGCAGCAGGTCCTCGGCCTGGATCAGGCTCTGTTTACTGACCTGTACGCCGTGCGTGAAGGCCGCATGCGCCTGAACACGGCCGGATCAATCGCACTTATGGAACGCTATATCAAAGAGGTACGGCGCCTGGCCCTGGCGGTTGACAGCCTTGAGCCGGGCCCGGCATCATAAAAAACCATCCCCATATTTCAGGAGGAACAGTATGAAGAAGACGCTACGCAGCATAGTGATGATCGCAGCAGCCCTGTACCTGTGCACTACGCTTTCGGGGTGCGGCACCTACAACCGTCTGGTTACCCTTGATGAGGGCGTCAAGGAAGCCTGGTCACAGGTGGACACCCAGCTGCAGCGCCGCTTCGACCTGATCCCCAACCTGGTCGAAACGGTCAAGGGCTTTGCGGCCCAGGAGAAAGAAGTGTTCATCAAGGTGACGGAAGCGCGTTCGAGAGTGGCCGGGGCCGGCACGATCCCCGAAAAGATCGAGGCCAACAACCAGCTCACCTCGGCCCTGAGCCGCCTGCTGGTCGTTGCCGAGCGCTATCCCGACATCAAGTCCAACGAAAATTTCATACGCCTGCAGGATGAGCTGGCCGGCACGGAAAACCGCATAGCGGTCGCCCGCCGGCGCTACAACGAGGCGGTCAAAGAGTATAACGTGAAAGTGCGCTCGTTCCCCTCGAACCTGATGGCAAAGGCATTCGATTTTGAAAAGGCCGAGTTCTACGAGGCCCCGGCTGAAGCCTCCGCGCCGCCGAAGGTGCAGTTTTAACAGGGGCGACCGGCCGGTTGCGCTAATCGGGCAGGCACAGGGGCCTGCCCCTGCAATTTTTTGCCGCCCTTGTAACGCGCGCGCACGTTTTGCTCGACGGCGCTGCAATGGGTTCCAAAACGTTAAAAACAAAAGGCCTTACTCTCCGTGCTTATAGATACCCACGCCCATCTCGACCTTGATGACTTCGATGCCGACCGCGAAGCGGTCATAGCGCGCGCCCGCGCTGGCGGCGTCGGGCGCATCATCACCATCGGCATCGGCCTTGACGAGTGCCGCCGGGCCATCGAGATCGCTGAAGCGCACCCGTTCATATATGCCGCCATCGGCATGCATCCGCACAACGCTTCAATGGTTGACCTGGCCGCGCTTGATTTTCTCGAAACACACGCCCGCGATACCCGCGTGGTCGCGCTTGGGGAAATAGGCCTCGATTTTTACCGCAACCGCAGCCCGCGACAAGACCAGGTGCGGGCCTTCCGCGCCCAGCTCGACCTGGCCGCTGCCCTGAAACTGCCGGTCGTGATCCACGACCGCGACGCGCACGAAGATACCCTGCGGATCCTGCGCGAGGAAAAGCCGCCCTGCGGCGGGGTGCTGCACTGTCTCTCCGGCGACACCACCATGGCGCGCGCCTGCATCGACCTTGGTTTTCTGATATCGATTCCCGGCACGATCACGTTCAAGAACGCCGCAACGCTGCACAGCGTTGTCGCTGACACGGGGCTCGAACACCTGCTGATCGAGACCGACTGCCCGTTCCTGACACCCGCGCCGCACCGCGGCAAACGCAACGAGCCGGCCTACGTGCGCTTTGTGGCGGAAAAGATCGCGGAGCTGAAAAAAACAAGCGTCGAGGACGTCATCGAGCGCACCGGCGCCAATGCCTGCCGCCTGTTCGGCCTGCGATAGGGGCGAACAGAGGTCTGCCCTCGAACATATGAAACCACGAGGGAACAGACTCAATCTGCTCCCGGGGCACTAATTGAGCTAAACGTCAAGCGTCCTGCAGAATGCGTCTCTCTAGAATGCAAAGAAGCGTCTTGCAGTGAACTGCTCATGCAATAATTTTACCGTGAAATCCGGTTTTTGTATGATAGAGTTCCCGTAACTTTTAACACGTGGCAGCATGGGGGGCTCTCGGATGCGCATCGCAAGAACTAATTGTTGCCATGTTTTCGGATGATTCCCAAGGTGGGTGTATGAAAAAAAGACCGGCGCTGCTCTGTATTTTCGCATTGTTGTTGCTACTCACAAACCTTCTGCCCGCAGCACACGCCTCGACTATTTCCGCTAAACTCCGTGAACTGTACGCTGTGGGCGACTATCCTGCTATCGCAAAACTTCTTGAAAAAAGAATCGACGAAATTGAATCCGCAACCGCTGCAGGCAGCACCAAAGCCGACGGCAAAGAGATCTACAACCTACACCTGATGCTTGCGCATGTCTGCGCATGGCAGCTGGACAGGTTTAATGACGGTCTTGCAGAGTACGAAAGAGCGCTTGAGCTGAGGCGGGAACAGGAAAGGGAGGCACTGCAAAAAAAAATCGGGCCGAACATGTCAAGCCCGGCGCTCGAATATTTATTTATGGCTGGCATGTATGAACACATAAAAGATTACGCACGGGCAGTGGAATACTATCAAAAAACCCTTCAGGAGGCAAAAGCGTACAGCGATGCTTTAGCCAGCAGCGGTGAACGGGTTTTTCTGGGCAACGATCTTACGTACTTAATACAGTACGCAATCGACACCATCCAAATACAACTTCAGTCAGCAAAAACGTATACGCCTTTGGCAAAAAAAATTGACTTGATGCATGAAAGCAACCCGATGATGATGAACTTCATGTTCGCCACTGTATTTCCGGAACAGGAATATATCTTCGAAAACAAAAGTTTTGTATTAGAAAACAATAACCTGAATATGGAGGCATTTATAAAACACAATGCCGCCAGCACGTATTCAATGTTGCTGGAAGGCGGCTTGCTGACGGGCGGTTTGACTGCAATCACTGACGATTCAATACAACGGGCCGCAGAAGCATTTCTCAAAAAATATCCTGACAGTTACCTGTCTCTTGCGACTGGATTTTTGCTGTCCCAAAATTTTCTGAAAAATGGAGATGCCGAAAAAGCGCAATCGCATCTGGATGCGCTTAAAAAAACGGCAAAAAAAAGGAATATCGAGTTAGTTATCGAGCCGGACAAAAAGTTTGCCTCACCCGAGTCTACCTGGGAAGCCCTTCGCCAGGCTATGGCGGTCGGAGATATTGAAGCTGCCCTGTCATGCCACACCCCCGGTGACCCGAAATACCGAGAAATCTACAGTAAGTTTGGGCCGGAAATCTTAAAAAAAATTGGGGCGGACATGAAGCCCATAGAAAAAATAAGTGCTGACGAACAAACAGCCAAGTATCGCGCCAACCGCAAGCACAAGGACATCGATAAGGAAATCACGTATTACGTATACTTTGTAAAAACATACGGGGAGTGGAAAATAGAAAGCATGTGAGAGCCTGGATGCGGCTTGAAGCATCCTGGCTACAGTGTGCTTGCTGCGAAGGCCCTGAGCATTCTGGGGGAGGTTGTTAATAAAATACACAAACATTCTCTGCCCACCCGTGTCAGAAATTGTCCTTTGTAAACAAAGTTGCTCGGAGCTGAAATGCTCCATTTTTCGCGTGAAAATCGCCCTCCCCTGTGGTAAAGTTCCCGATACTTTTTGATGGCTCCGCAAGAAGTCGTCACACCGGTAAAAACCGGTGCCCAGTATTTCACTAACTACTTAAATTCCTGGACTCCGACCGGAGTTTATCCTGAGCACAGCCGAAGGGCCGGAAAGACTCGCAACAACTGAGGGTTTAGAAGATGGCTGAACAGAAACGACGATTCACTCCGCTGCACATCGAGGCGACATCGCTTCCCGACGCCTGGTTCCAGACCGTGTACCGCTGCGTGGAACAGGGGCGCGATTTCACGATCGACCGCGGCTCGTACGCGGGCCAGAAGCGCCTTGAGTTCGACTACATCACCGTGCACATCCGCTACCCCGGCTCGCGGCCCCTGCTGCCGCAAATCCCCTCGCAGTACAACCTGCCCAACCCCGTGGCCGACGACTATCTGGACGACTACGTGCCCTATCTCATGACCGGCGCGATGCAGCCCGGCGAATCATACACCTACGGCCAGCGCATGTGCCGCTATCCGCTTGATTCGGCCTGGCATGAGTACAACAGCAAAACCAACACCGACATCCTCATCCGGGAACCCGAGGTGTGGAACAATCCCCTGATCATTATCCGGGACGGCAACGGCCTGTTCCTGAACCAGATCGAGCTTCTGATCTGGACCTACAAGAACAAGGGATTTCGCAACAACCAGATGGTGCTGCAGGTGGCCCACCCCACCGACATGCTGCTGCAGGACCCGCCCTGCCTGCGTGCGATCGACACCCGCATCCAGGACGGCAGCCTGCACTTTATCATCAACTTCCGCTCCTGGGACCTCTGGGGCGGCTTTCCCGCCAACCTTGCCGGCATGCAGATGATGAAGGAATACATCGCCTCCGAGATCGGCGTGCAGGACGGTGAAATGATCGTCTGCTCCAAGGGCCTGCACATGTACAACTATGTGTGGGAGCTGGCCGAGTGTTTGCGCGGGAAAACGATCGAAGAATTCCGCGCGGGCACATAGCAGGCTTTTAGAAATCCCTTCAATAGGCAAACAAGCCGTTTCCCTTGCATGCGGTGACTAGGCAAACGTCAGGATTGATAAAAACATCTGCCCTGGCATGTGACTTTTAACACGGGCAGTTACACGCTCCGCAGGCTGTATACGAAAAATAGCGGCCCCTGTATCGAGGGTATTTTTCGTGCGGTTTTCAGCCAGGCAAAATGCATTTGCATTATTCTGTTAACATGTTATTTTCCTGACAATTATTAACTCCTTCCGCGGGTGGGTTTGCACGGGAAATCCGATATGGCAAAGACCTTTCAGCCCGGCTATGATGTGGTCGTTATCGGCAAAGGCATTGCGGGTTTAACAGCGGCCGTGAATGCCGCCGCCCGGGGAGCATCGGTAGCCCTCGTTTACCACAGCACCCTGTGTTCTTCACATCTGGCCTATGAAGGTGTCTTCCGCTTTCCGGAAAACATCGACGAACTGGACCACATGGTCCGCGAACACGGCTGCGGTTTGGCCGACCCGAAACTGCTGGCCGCTTTTTTCCACCACTACCGGGACTTCGGTCAGGACGATCTGGAACGGATTTTCCCGCTGGCCGGTGCAAAGCCGATCGGCAAAAAACACCGGCTGGGAGGTCCCGGCATTCTGGCCGACCTGGAGCACCTGTGCAACTCGACCGGCGTCACCTTTATTCGCGGGACAGTGGTCAAAATCGATGCGCCAGACGGGATCCTGTCCGCCGTGCGCATGTATCACGTACGGCGCCTGATCACCATACAAGCCAAAAGCGTCATTATTGCATCCGGCGGCGGCATCGGGAACATATACGGAACCTCCGATAATTGCGCAGCCTGCTGCCCTCCCGGAACGGCACTGGCCCTGAACGCAGGCGCGCGCCTGAGGGACCTGGAATTTATCAGCTTTCATCCGTTTGGCGCAATCGGCTGCCGGACCCATGACGGCACAACACCGGTATTTACCTTTTTCAGCATAGGGGAAAATACAGAAATCTACAGCAACGAGACAAACCGCAGAATCCCTTTTATCGAAGACCTGATTGCGACAAGAACCGCCGACAAAAACCCGCATGATAACATTTTCAGGATTGCCCGTACCGTTTGGCAGAACAACGGCATCCATATATTCAAAAACATCCGCGGCAGCCTGCAGCGAATCAACCTGTCGGTTGTGGCGCACAGCCTGATCGGCGGCATTGAGGTAAACGCCGACTTTAAAACCGCTGTCAATGGCCTGTACGCAGCCGGAGAAGCGGCTGCGGGGCTGAACGGCGCCGGCCGGCTGCCGGGCATGGCCCTGCTGGAGGGATATATTTCCGGGAAACAGGCCGGCATCAATGCCGCGGACCATGCCGGCAAAAGCGGTTTTTACCCGGTTGACCCGGACGGATTTTTCCCGGCCTCGATGCGCTTCGGCATGTTTTCAAATCTAACGGATACAATAAAACAGATCGCAGATGCAGCCCTCTTTATTGAAAGAACGGCTGCCGGGCTTCAACTCGCGCGGAAAAGGCTTCTGAAGCTCCAGTCGGGAATCCTGAAGAACCATCTCGCCCAGCATATCGAAAACGACCTTTTAGAAACGGCCTTGGCCATGGTCGATGCTTCTCTTCTCAGAAAAGAAAGCCGGGGCAACTTTTCCCGTCAGGACTTCCCGGGTATGGATCCGGGCATGCAGCGAAACATCGTCATCCAGAAAAATCGCCCCGATTCTGAAATTACCGTCTCCTGGAGCAATGAACCTGCGGCCTTTTTGGCCTGCAGCAACGGACAGCCGTCTTTTTGACCGGCAAACAGACAAAAACAGCGATTCTCCAAAGCGCATGCAAAAACAAACATCTGTTCCCGAACACCCGGTCATCGGCATCCTCGGCTGGGAAGACAGCAACACGGCAAGCATATACGGCAGCATCGCCGCTCCGGGCACCTTTTCGTTTCCCGTCCTGTTCATGCCCGTCACCGGGGCCTGTTATGAAACCGTTATTGCACACCCGGACCGGCGGATATTGAATGCGATGCTTGCGGCAGCCAGGCACATGGAAAAATCCGGCGTCAAGGCGATAACCACCAGCTGCGGGTTCAACGCCATATTCCAGTCCGACCTTGCCGGAGCGGTTTCTGTGCCGGTAGTTACGTCCACCCTGCTGCTGATCCCGTTTATCGCCGGCGCCATCGGCGGCGCAAAAAGGATCGGCATTATAACTGCCGACAAAAATCACCTGACCCGCGGCCTTCTGGAAAAATCAGGGGTTTCCGGCCAGACGCCTCTGTGTGTCTACGGCATAGAAAAAACCGCAGCCTAT
Source organism: uncultured delta proteobacterium (assembly GCA_903881505.1). Lineage (GTDB taxonomy): Bacteria > Desulfobacterota > WTBG01 > CAIYCZ01 > CAIRTM01 > CAIRTM01. The sequence goes on from CAIRTM010000075.1 coordinate 72,513, forward strand.
CCCCATACCTGCCAGAATGCGCGGCCCGAACTGGTGGACCGGGACGAGTTCCGCAGAGAGGTGACCGGTATCGCGGAATTGATGGTTACTGAAAATCCCGACCTGGGCGCCATTGTCCTGGAGTGCACCATTTTGCACGTCTTTGCAGACGACATCAAACGTATGACCGGGTTGCCGGTATTTGATATCGTCTCCCTCACCAATTACATGTACAACGCCGTTGCGCGCAGTACTTCACCCTGATGACCCGGTCATTCGGGATGGGGTGTGGGGCGGAATACTGCCGAAGGCATTGAATTTTTTATAGACAGTTCAACGACGGAAAACAGTTTGGTAGAAATTGTACACAACCCCCGACTGATCCAGACGGACCTGCCGGTATGCGCATCGGAGGGATACCTGAAGTCCGCCGCAAAAACCTACGGCTGGTTTGTCAGTCCTGAATTCATCCTGCCCTTTTATACCTTGAACCGGGCTTTCACCAGGCACATGATTTTCACTTCGGGCCCCGTAAAAAACACCCCGGCGACTACCATACAGCAGGAAAAAGCGTTTCTGACAGACGTGGTCGCCCGGTGCCGCCGCATGGCTGTCGATGTAATCAGCCAGCCGAAAACAACGGCGCTCTTTACCACGTATCCCGACGGCGCCATCTGCATCCCGTGGGGATGTTATCAGGTTGACCTTCTCAAAAGCGAAGATGAGCTGTTTTCCAGGTTACATGCCAGCCGCCGCCGTGTTATCCGGAAGGCGGAACGGGAGGGTGTTTGCATCTTCCGCGGCCCCGAACACATTAATGCCTGCCATAGGCTCATTGTACGGACGCTGGAACGACAGGGCCGGCCGGGCATACCGCATGCGCAGTTAGCGGCCTATCAGGAACATCTGCCGCTGAACGTATCATTTTATCTGGCATGCCATAACCGCGCAGACCATGCCTGCGCCGTCCTGGTACATGACAGCGAAACCGCCTTCTACATTCACGGCGGAAGTTGCACAACGCCGCATCACGGTGCTGCAAGCCTGCTTCACTGGACCGCCATGCGGGACATGAAATGCCGGGGGCTGAAGACCTACAATTTTGTCGGCGGCAGGATCCGTCCGGTCAAGGGGTCGAAGCAGGAATTCATTCAGCTGTTCAAATCACGATTCGGAACCACCTTTACGAGCGGTTATTTATGGAAGTATCCGTTGAGCCCCTGGAAACACAGCCTGTACCGGACGTACAATCGTTTCAAAGGCCTGGCCAGGGGGAAATATCATTACGAAGACATCATCGACAACGAGATCAGAACCGGCAGCATGGAAAAATCAACACTGATTAATAATGCTCTCCGGACATAATCCGGTCCGCAGGGCATATTCGGAATTTTCAAAGGTACTGCGGAACAATAACAAAAACCAACCCGTTGCAATCCACCTGTTTATGAAAAAAACGATTTTAATCGTCCTGCACAAACATGACTCGCCGCTGCAAAACTCCTGCTATGTAATCAAGTATTTCATCCAGCGATGGGCGGAACAGGGATATACCGTTTTGAGCGCTAACGGCACCGACAAAAAAATTGATGCGGATATCGTGATCAATCATGTTGACTTAACCGTTACGCCTTCGAACTACATCCGTTATTTCAGCGCATATAACAAAAAAATTAATACGGATGTAACGGATATTTCCAAAACAGCTGTCAGCAACTGCATTTTAAAACCGGGTGCAAGCCATGCCGGTCCGGTAATTGTGAAAACGAACAATAATTGCGGCGGGCTGAGAGAAGAGAACATGCGGATGCGCTCTCGAAGCATGGCTGCCTGCGCACGAAAGATTACATCGGTTTTGTCAAACCGTATCAAGAAGGCCGAAATACACAATAGCGCATTGCAATCATCAGGGGTAACGCCATCAAACTGCAGACACATTGACACTGTTAAAAACTGGAACCATGTCACAACGCTGGATAACAGAAACTATCCGATCTTTGACAGTGTCCACCAGGTACCCGCCGGCGTTTGGAATAATGAAGCTCTGGTTGTCGAACGATTTATGCCGGAACGTGACGCCGCGGGCAACTATGTATGCAGATACCTCTATTTTCTGGGAGATAAATCCTTTTGTGTTGTCACAACATCGGAAAATCCTGTCGCCAAAAGCCAGATCATCGGCAGGCAGATTCTACCGGGCCCCGGGCCGGTAGAGTTGCAACAATTTCGCAGGACATTCCGCATGGATTACGGAAGACTGGATTACACCTTAGTAGACGGCCGGGTTTGGCTGTTTGATGCCAACAGGACCCCAACGTTTTCTCCGGAAACCTATGCGACATACAGGGAGCAGATTGATGCGTTGTCGGAAGGGATACACTCATTTTTTTAGAGCATGTAACTAAATAGCGTAGTTTGATCGTCATTGCGGGCGCAGCGAGAAATCTTTATAAAAACGACAGGATATCTCCCCGCGGCAGAGATGACACTGCTTATATGGTTATGGTAAAAAAAAATGCTCTAAATCATCTTCAACTTCTTATACAGGTAAAAGCTGTTTTTCCCTATGGCCAAACATAAACGCCTTATCGCTTTATTCCTTATATTCATTGCCCTATTGTTTCTCTTTCGGTGGGAAGTTAAATTTGCCTTTACAGCTCTCTGCAAAGGACAGCTGCAGGAAGCAGTTACGAACTCCTCATCGCAGGAGCAAACCGCCACCCTGCCATACAAGGCACTCTACCAAGGCACGCAGGCCATCACCATCGACCGTGACAGTGCTGTTATGAATTTCACAAGGCCTTCAGCCCTTGACCGCTTGAGTTTGCAGGAAATCGCCGACTTCCGAATGAAAAAGGTAGCCCAATACAGCTTTCTTAACATTTTTCCTCCCGGCTACAATCCGCTTGCGGGCGCAAGCGCCAGAATCTACAAAAAGATTGAGCCGGGGGCGCTTTGGGTCGGACAAACTCCTTTCTACATAGCCAATCCCTACCTGCTCATAATTTTGTCGAACGCATACCGGGTTCTGCCCATAGATCTTCCCTGCCATGACCTGTCCGTCACCTACGACAGCGCAATCATCGAAGAACGGCTGCAGGGTGCTACGGCAAAATGTTTTTTTGATCTGGTCTACGGAGAAAGTGCGGAACACCCCGGAACGCTGCGCGTCAATATGGTGAATGCGTACGACAGCGGATTTCACTATGTAAGCATTGATAAGGAACAGTCCTTAAACATACAGGCATATAAGTCTTCCGGCAACATTGTTGGCGGTCTTTTCAGCCAGCCATCTTTTTATCACAGGGGGCGGCATGGCTCTAACAATATAAGCCCCGAGGATAAAAACGGCTGGATTACTCTGCAAGAAGAAGGTGCGGCCACCAGAATATTTTTTAAACTCTGGAGAAACAAGCCTGCTTCTCCAGAAAACACCGCTGATATGCTGTATATTATTTATATTATTCCTTAGGCAATGAAGCTGTGACAACACGTGCTCTGCGGATACAACAACCATCGGACAGCAAACAACAGCCTTTCATCGTACCATCAGCAGTTTAAGAATCCATAACAGTTCAGTCCTCGTGGATAATCGGGATCAAAGGTGTCATATGTGGTGATTTGCTCATCGGCATAATACTCCGATGGCGGCGAGTTGATCTTTGGCGGCGGCCGCTTCTGCGACTCCCCCAGCCCCAGATGCTGCACTACAGAGAGGCAAAATTGTTATGTGTCAGCCAAAAGGCGACAGAACTGCATTTAGAATAATACAACTGTTGCAAAATTTGCTGCTGACGGGAAAACCTAACGGGTGAATTAGTATAACCTCGGCATAATCATTTCCGGGCGGTTTCCGTGTTAAACATAAAAATACAACAGCCCCTGTGCATGATTCGCACAGGGGCTGTTTTTATATCAAGGCAGCGCGGCTGCTGTATTACATCATGCCGCCCATGCCGCCCATGCCGCCCATGCCGCCCATGCCGCCGCCAGGCATGCCGCCGGCCGGTTCTTCCTTCGGCTTTTCGGCAATCATGGCCTCGGTGGTGATCAGAAGCGATGATACGCTTGCGGCGTTCTGCAGCGCGCAGCGCACGACCTTCTTGGGATCGATAACGCCGGCCTTCAGCATATCGCCGTATTCTTCGGTCAGCGCATTGAAGCCGAAGGCGCCTTTGCCTTCCTTGACCTTTTCAATCACGATCGAGCCGTCAAAGCCGGCATTGGTCGCGATCCAGCGCAGCGGCTCAACAATGGCTTTTTTGATCAGGTCGACACCCAGCTGCTGTTCGTTTTCGGACAGCTTCAGCTTCTCAACGGCTTCCAGACAGCGCACCAGGGCAACGCCGCCGCCGGGCACAACGCCCTCTTCAACAGCCGCGCGGGTAGCATGCAGCGCGTCCTCGACGCGGGCCTTTTTCTCTTTCATCTCGGTTTCGGTCGCGGCACCCACATTGATCACCGCAACGCCGCCGACCAGCTTGGCAAGGCGCTCCTGCAGCTTTTCGCGGTCATAGTCGGAAGTGGTGTCCTCGACCTGGGCGCGGATCTGCTTGACGCGGCCCTCGATGGCATCCTTCTTGCCGGCGCCCTCGACGATAGTGGTGTTGTCCTTGTCGATGGTGATGCGCTTGGCGCGGCCCAGATCGTTCAAACCGATCGATTCGAGCTTAATGCCCAGATCCTCGGCAATCATCTTGCCGCCGGTCAGTATGGCGATATCCTCAAGCATGGCCTTGCGGCGGTCGCCGAAGCCGGGAGCCTTGACAGCGGCGACCTTCAGGGTGCCGCGCAGTTTGTTCACGACCAGCGTTGCCAATGCCTCGCCTTCGATGTCCTCGGCAATGATCAGGAAGGGCCGTCCGCTCTGGGCGACCTGCTCGAGAATCGGCAGCAGGTCTTTCATGCTGCTGATTTTCTTTTCGTGGATCAGGACCAGTGCTTCTTCCATCACCACTTCCATGCGCTCGGGGTCGGTTACAAAGTAGGGCGAGAGATAGCCGCGGTCGAACTGCATACCCTCGACCACGTCCAGCGTGGTTTCCATGGTTTTGGCTTCTTCAACCGTGATCACGCCTTCCTTGCCGACTTTGTCCATGGCCTCGGCAATGATATTGCCGATGGTGGAGTCGTTGTTGGCGGAAATGCTGCCGACCTGCGCGATTTCCTTCTGGTCCTTGATCGGCTTGCTCAGGTCTTCCAGCTTCGCGATGATTGCATCAACCGCCTTGTCAACGCCGCGTTTGAGTTCCATGGGATTGTGGCCGGCGGCTACCAGCTTGGTGCCTTCCCTGAAAATGGCCTGGGCCAGCACGGTCGCGGTGGTGGTGCCGTCACCGGCGGTGTCGCTGGTTTTGCTGGCGACTTCTTTCACCATCTGGGCGCCCATGTTCTCGAACTTGTCTTCGAGCTCAATTTCCTTGGCGACCGTTACGCCGTCCTTGGTGACGGTCGGGGAGCCGAAGCTCTTGTCGATAATCACGTTGCGGCCTTTGGGGCCGAGGGTTACTTTAACTGCGTTAGCCAGTGTATTGACGCCGCACAGGATCTTGTGCTGTCCGTCGCGGCCGAACATTATTTCCTTAGCCATTGTTTTCTTTCCTCCATGTCATAAAAATAGATAAAATTGATTACTTTTCGATAACACCCAGGATATCATCTTCACGCATGATCAGGTGCTCGTCGCCTTCAATTTTGACCTCGGTTCCAGCGTATTTGCTGAACAGCACTCTGTCACCGGCTTTTACATCAGGAGCGGTGCGCTCGCCCTTGTCGTTGAGCTTGCCTTTGCCTACAGCGATGACTTTGCCTTCCATCGGCTTTTCCTTTGCGGAATCAGGAATTATAATACCGCCCTTTGTTTTTTCTTCGCTTTCCAGCCGTTTAACAATGATACGGTCCTGCAACGGTCTGATTTTCATGGGTGTTTCCTCCTGTCAACGAATCGGTAAACGGTTGTTATTAACAAAACAGAACAAACTCTGTTGGATAAATCAGTTTATTTCCGACAGCCTGTGTCTGTTGTCCTGCTCCGGCGCATTGTTCGTGTCTGCCGGAATGATCACAAAAAATAAGACCAAAACATTGAAAGTCAACCTGCCGGTCAAAAAAATGTGACTTTTGGCCTTCCGGCCCGGCAAGGTACATACCGTTGATTTCAGGGTGTGATGTTAATCTTCCCCGGGCGCAGCCGGAACGCGTGAAACAAGCACCCGCGCAGGCCGGAGCAGTTTATCCCCCAGCATATAGCCTTTTTGAAACTGTTCAAGAACGGTATTGTCTGCATGATCCGGATGCTCCTGCTGGGCCATGGCCTCATGAAATGCCGGATTAAAAGGCTCGCCAACTGCATGCAGCGGTTTTATGTCGAACTTTTCCAGCGCGCCCAGCAGCTGCTTGAGGATCATCTCCAGACCCGTAACAACCGGCTCGACTTCGGCTGCCTGACGAGACTGTTCAAGCGCCCGTTCAAAGCTGTCCACCACCGGCAGTATTTCAAGGGCGATACGTTCGGTACCATATTTCATGAGCCCTTCTTTTTCGCGGATCACACGCTTGCGGTAATTGTCAAACTCGGCCATGGTGCGCAACAGGCGGTCGGACAGATCGTTTTTTTCCTGCTCAAGCGCCTGCAGGCGCTCGTCCTCTTCGGCTGCTTCCCCGGGGGCAGTATCAACACAGCCATCCGGCACGGCATTGCCATCTGGCGGCGAAACTGCACTGCCGACATCAAACGTACTTTCAGGGCTTTCATGATTAACGGTTTTTTTCTTTTTATGACTCACCGGATCGCTCCATGCTGAGGGGTGTTCGTGCGTGCGACGGCAGGCTGCTGTCCGTACAGGTTCTTATGTGCGCTGGTACGGGGTAAATATAAGACCGGCAGGCAAAATGTCAAGCGCCCAGGGCGCGGAAAAATTAAAGAATACTTCGGCGTAATCGATAATTTAATTATGTGCACGGGCATTTGTTTGTGCTATGTGTAGCATATTGTGCTGGCGGCCTCTTCCGCATGCGCTCAGCGCATGCGGAAGGGCTACTTTTTATTTATGTGCGGGGGTGCATATGAAAAACGGTCTGCGTGAAAAGTTCCTGGTTCCGACAATCTGCCTTATTCTTATAGGACTGTCCATTACCAGTTTTGTCTCATACCGCAGGGCGCGCAGCATGCTGGTTGACACAGTCAATGGTCAGCTGCGTCAAAACACCGAATCAATTCTGGATTTTATCGCTTCCTGGGCGGAAAACCGCAGGCAGGATGTTGCCCTGTGGGCATCGCAAAACAACATCGTGCAGGCGATCGGCATGGCGGGCGAGGACGCCGATGGCCAGAGCGGCAGTTTCGTGTTCGTGCGGGAGGTGAATGAGGATTTGCGTAAATACGCACAGGCAAATCCTGCGTATGCTGAAATCGGTGTCGCCGGCCGTACCGGGGTTGTATTGACCACGAGTCTTATCGATGTCGTGATGGATGAGGGCCGACGCGGCGGGGGCGATTTCATCCTCGGGAAAAATATCCGGGAGGCGGATTTCTTTCAAAATGCACTCAAGGGATCGGCCTTTGTAAGCAGTGTGCGTCTTAACCCTGAAACCGGCAAGCCGGTTTTTGTTATTGCGTCACCGGTCGTGCAGGCTGTGGAAGGCGCAGCCGGCAGTGTCATCGGTGTTCTTTACGGCATGGTCGACGTGCAGTACTTTTCCAGGCAGTTCGTTGAACAGAGAAAAATAGGCCAGAACGGGCGTGTCTTCATCATCGACAGGGAAGGCATGGTGATAGCGCACTCCGACCAGAGCCGGATATTGACCGAGAATATAGCAAAGACCTCAATCGGCGCAACAATCCTTTCACAGAAAGACGGACTTGCGCAGTCTTCTGAAGGCGGGCAGGACTGGCTCGTTGGCTTTAAAACCGATACAGCCCTTGGCTGGACGGTTGTGGCGGTTGCCAGCATGGATGAGCTGATGGCGCCGGTGCGCAGCCTTGCAGGGTTTAATGGTATAACGACTATCATCATTCTGATAATTGCTGTCGGGGTTATTATTTATGTTGCCGCGCGTGTGAGCAGCCCCATTAATACAATTACGGCATCCCTGTATATGGTCGCCAGGCAGGTTTCGGGCGCGTCGTCCCAGATATCATCGGCCAGCCAGCAGCTGGCGCAGGGCGCGGCATCTCAGGCATCCTCGATTGAGGAAACATCGGCCTCGCTGGAAGAGCTGGCCTCCATGGCCAACCATAATGCCGACAACGCCCAGCAGGCAAGCAGTCTTTCGCAGGAGGCAACCGAGGCCGCTGACAGCGGCGCCGCGGCCATGCAGAAACTGCTGCAGTCCATGGACGGTATCAGCGCCAGCAGCAGCGAGGTTGCAAAAGTCGCCAGGGGCATTGAAGAAATCGCTTTTCAGACAAATCTGCTTGCCCTGAACGCCGCTGTTGAGGCCGCGCGCGCCGGCGAGGCCGGCAGGGGCTTTGCCGTTGTGGCTGATGAGGTGCGCAACCTTGCCCAGCGCGCATCCGAACAGGCCAGAGTAACCAGCACACTGATAACCGAAAGCGGCAACCGCACACGCGAGGGCGGCACGCAGGCTGCTGAAGCCAATGCCGTGCTCAAGGTTATTCAGGAGCGGGTGGCCAAGGTTGTCGGACTGGTAAGTGAGATTTCAGCGGCCAGCAAGGAACAGGCCCAGGGCGTTGAGCAGATCAACAAAGCCGTTTCAACCATGGAACAGATCGTGCAGCAGAATTCGGCGAACGCCGAGCAGTCGGCATCCGCCAGCGAGGAGCTCTCCGCCCAGGCGTTCCAGATGAAGGAGCTGGTCAGCACGCTCAACGAGCGCGTTGCCGGGTCTTCGGCTGCCAGGGAAGAGCAGGACGCCGGACACGGCAAAAGTCTCCCGGGAGCCCATGGCAGCACAGCCTCAGGGTCGTCCTCAGCCCTGCCGGCGCCCGGGAAAAAACATGACCGGGCCGCGCTCAAGGCGCAGGAGCTGATTCCTTTTGACGATGACGACGATTTGCATGATTTTTAAGATGCACCCGTAAAAATCTCCGCCTTCCCCGTACTGTTTTTAACAGCCGGGCAGTGTACATGCTGGCGTGGAACCTATTGCCCGGGACCAGCGAAAATACAAAGATACCTCACCTGCTCTGCATGTACATGTACGGCCATCGATCTGGAACACTGCTCCGTGTTCCAGAGTACGCAACTTTTTACTATAGCCTTACATTACGCATAAGGACTATTTGTCCTTGATTTTATTCTTCCGTAGAAACATAATCGCTGTACATCATTGGAGCCGCCCTGCTCCGTCATGCTATGAGCGCGTTTGGATGGAAGCGGGTGTTTACCGCCATTAATTATTAAACAGAGGGGGACAATCATGAAACGATGCATCTGTATCACCCTTGCTGCCATTGCGGGGCTGTGCCTTGCGGCAGCAGCTCCCGCCGGCAGTTCGGCTGCGGAAGGGAAAAACGTCATACTTGCCACCACGACGAGCACGCAGGACTCAGGGCTTCTGGATGCGCTTTTGCCGCAGTTCGAGAAACAAGCCGGCTATTTCGTGAAGACCATAGCGGTTGGCTCAGGCCAGGCCATGGCCATGGGAGCCCGGGGTGAGGCGGATGTGCTTCTGGTGCACTCGCCTGCCGATGAGAAAAAGTTCATGGACGAGGGCAATGGATCGCGGCGCCAGCTCGTGATGCACAATGATTTCATCATCATCGGCCCGGCTGATGACCCTGCGGGCATACAGGCAGCCGCAAACGCTCCCGAAGCTTTCAAACTGATCGCTGAAAAAAACGCCCTGTTTATATCCAGGGGAGATAATTCCGGCACACATTCAAAAGAAAAGAAGATCTGGGAGTCCGCAGGGGTAAAGCCGGACGGGCAGGGCTGGTATCAGCAGACAGGTCTGGGCATGGGCCAGACCCTGGCGGTAGCCGCGGAGAAAAAAGGCTATACGCTTGCCGACCGGGGGACCTATCTTTCACAGCAGAAAAATCTCGGCCTGCCGGTTCTGTGCCAGGGTGATAAAAGCCTTTTGAACGTGTATCATGTTATAGAAGTTAGCCCGCTTAAATGGCCCAAGGTGAATGCGGCGGGCGCGAAGGCGTTTGCCGACTTCATGGTCGCTCCTGACACGCAGAAGCTGATCGGCGCCTTTGGTGCTGAAAAATTCGGGGCGCCGCTGTTCGCCCCCGATGCGGGTAAAGCGGTTGAAAGCCTGGGCAGGTAACAGAAGGCAGACCTACCCGCTGCGTTCGCTGCAGCTTCCGGTACATTGGGATTGCAATCTTTTTAAAAATATTTAACACTGGAGCCCCCGCCCGGACAGCGGGGGCTTCGTGCTTGGGCCAAAGGCAGATGCTGAGTCCGCAGTATGCCGGCTCGCACATCAATCCCTTATAAATAAGCGGCAAGGGCTGGTAGAGCATGGAACTTGTTTTCGACGGCATCTGGCAGGCCATTGTGCTGCTCGTCACGCTTGACCGCGAGACGTGGGGCATAACTCTTCTGTCCCTGCAGGTCTCAGGCGCGGCAACGTTTATAAGCCTGCTGATTGGCATGAGCGCCGGCATCGGCCTTGCACTTGCCGAATTCCGGGGCAGAAACCTGCTGGTGAGCGTCATCAACACGGGCATGGGTTTGCCGCCGGTCGTGGTGGGCCTGTTCGTCACGATCATGCTGTGGCGCAACGGCCCGCTGGGTTTTTTTGAGATGCTCTATACGCCCGGAGCCATTGTGCTGGCGCAGGCCGTCATCGCAACGCCCATTGTTGCGGGCATCACGGTGGCGGCCATTCAGAACCTGCCGCGCAACCTTCGCCTGCAGATACTGGCGCTGGGGGCCACGCGGCTGCAGATGGTCCGACTGCTCATGCGAGAGGCGCGCCTGCCCCTGCTTGCGGCCGTGATGGCGGGATTCGGGGGAGTCATTTCCGAAGTTGGCGCCTCCATCATGGTGGGCGGCAACATCAAGGGCTGTACCCGTGTTCTCACCACGGCCACGGTCATGGAAACCGGCAAGGGCAATTTCGATATCGCCATCGCCCTTGGCATTATCCTGCTGGGCCTGACCTTTGCCGTAAATTATGTATTGACGCTTGTGCAGCAGCACGACAGGCCCCGATGAACGCATCTTCCGTCATTCTCGAGCTGAACAATGCGGATGTGCGGCGCGGCGGCGTCCGAGTGCTCGATGTGCCCCGGTTCCGCCTGCGTCGGGGTGAGATCATGTGCCTTGCGGGACCCAACGGTTCGGGCAAGACAACCCTGCTGCTGACGCTCTCCTGCCTGCTTGAGCGTGCGCAGGGTGAACTGCGGTTCAAGGGACGGCCGGTAGCCGGACGCGAATCAGCGCTTGCCTATCGCAGGCATACGGCCAGCGTTTTTCAGGAACCCCTGCTGTTTGACGCGAGCGTTTATGAAAACGTGGCCTCAGGGCTTAAGCTCCGGGGCGTGCCGCGGCAGGAACTGCGGCAGCGGGTCGAAAAAAATCTTGAGCGTTTTCGTATCGCTCACCTGGCAGGACGCGCGGCGCGTAAACTTTCAGGCGGCGAGGCCCAGCGCACAAGCCTTGCCCGGGCCTTGGCCACCGATCCTGAAATTCTTTTCCTTGACGAGCCGTTTTCAGCCCTTGACCCGCCCACGCGCGAAGCGCTTATCGATGATCTCGAGCATAGTATCCGCGATACCGGCATTGCCGTGGTCATGTCCTCACACGATCAGGCAGAGGCGCTCAGGCTGGCCGACACAATGGCCGTGATGCGGCAGGGAATGGTCTTGCAGGCCGGACCGCCTGATGAAATCATGAATTTTCCCGTGGATGAGTTTGTGGCGTCCTTTGTGGGCATGGGCACGGTGCTGAGGGGCCGGGTCGTCAGCGCCGGCCCGGATACGGTGCGGGTTGCGGTGGCTGAGACGATGATTGAATGCGTTGGCGGCATCGAGGCGGGCCGGCAGGTGGTGCTGTGCATACGTCCTGAAAATGTGACGATTTCCGCACCCGGCAGCCATAAAGCTGACAGCGCCCGCAACCGTTTTGCGGGCATTGTCAAGCGCATCATTCCCATGGGCCATTTTCTCAAGGTGCAGCTCGACTGCGGTTTTTTTCTCTCGACCAACATCACTCGCCGCTCGCAGGAGGAACTGGGCCTTGTGGAGGGCGGTTCGGTTGTTGCCAGTTTTAAGGCAACGGCCGTGCACCTGATACCTCATGCGTAGGGATGTGCCGCAGTCAGCGCCGGGCGATTGCCTGTTCGACATTGCCCTGAAGGGTTGAACCAGAACGAGGCCGCGCTTTGTCTGTATGTGCCCCGATGCTTATTCTGAGGGTCGGCCCCGCGGTCTGGCAAAGTCACTTTTTCAAGCCGCAAAGCAGTACATTTCCGCCAAATAAAGCTGAAAAATAAAGCATATTTTGCTATTTTATTACCATATATCGTTTTTTTTAGGCTCTGACCGGCTCGGCGGGATGCTGGAAGATTCGCGGAGACGCATGGCAGTCGGTTTTGATGTGCATGTAGCGCATCAGTGTATACTGGCACTTTTTATGCAAAGTATGTGCTGATCTAACTGCACGGGGATGGCCTGCGGTGCAATGCGGGTGTGGTGTGCCAGACGGAGATCAGCGGCGGCAGAGCGGGGATGTGTGATTGCCTCTGCAGCAGGCAGGCCACAACATTTAGATTTGACAGACGAAATTATTTCAACACACAGGAGGAACGTATGAACAAAAAGACGGTACTGACAGTGGTGATGGCCCTGCTGTTCGTGTGGCAGTCACCGGCCCCGGCAGGCGAAGTCGATATTTTAGTAAAAAAATTGGTTGAAAAGGGCGTTTTGAACCAGCAGGATGCCGACGTGATCCTGCAGGAGACCAAGGCTGAAGCCGCAAAGGAGCGCACGGAAACCATCGCGGCTACAAAAGAAGCGCTCATGACTGGCAAGGACGCGCCCTTTGTACTGGCCGAGGCAATCCCAGCCTGGATCAGGAATACGACCATTAAAGGGGATTTCCGCCTGCGCTATCAGTATACCGACCGCGACAGCACCAGTGAACGCAATCGCGGCCGCTACCGGCTCAGGATTGCCGCCATTACGAAGGTCAACGAGAAGGTCGACGTGGGCTTCGGGTTCGCAACCGGCGGCAGCAACCCGCGCAGCGCGGTGCAGGACATGAACAATTCCTTTGACAAGCCCGAGATCAGGCTTGACCTGGCATATGCCACCTACAAAGCCTTCAAATGGCTGACGCTGACCGGCGGCAAGTTTCAAAACCCGCTCTGGCTGCCCGGTGATTCCTACCTGTGGGACAGCGACATCAGGCCCGAGGGCGTCTCTGCGGTCATGAATCACAAGGCAGGCGAAGTCGAGCTGTTCATGAACAGCGGGTTCTGGATTCTGGATGAAAACAATAATCAAGATACAAAAGACCCGAAGGCCGGCAATAAGTCGGATCCGCTTATGTGGGTCGTGCAGCCCGGCTACAAGGTCAACCTCGGCAAGCGGGCCTATTTCAAAAATGCCCTCACCCTGTACGAATTCATCAATGTCGAGGGGGCTGTGCTTGATTATACGTCCAAATCCAATACGCTCGGGACGGACAAAACCCTGAAGTACGATTATGACGCTGCCGTGCTTTCAGGGGAGCTGGGCTACAGGACCGGCTTTCTTCTGATGCCGTTTGCCGCGGTGTACGGGGAATACATCAACAACCGCAGGGTCAGCAGCGCTGACAGCGGCCATGCCTTCGGGCTCAAGCTCGGCCACGAGAAGGTCGTCAAAAGGCACCAGTGGCAGGCCGGCCTGCATTACAACCGCCTGGAGCGCGATGCATGGCTTGACATATTCCCGGATGCCGACACCTACGGCGGGCAGACCAATGTTGAGGCCTACATCCTGAGGCTTACCTACGGCCTGATGGACAATGTCGACTTCACGACCAATTTTTACCACAGCTCGCCGCTTTCCGGGCCTGATGACGAGGAGGAAAATCTGCACGTCGAGCTGAATTTCAAGTTCTAGCAATTGTAGGCACTATTCACCGTCTTTGTAAAAAAGAGACCCTTCGGGGTCTCTTTTTTTTGCCCGATACCTGCACGGCCGCCCGCACCATGGAATTTTTGCATCAGTCTGCGCTGATGAGCCGCAGATGTTTTTAACTCAAATTTAACCCTGCATTCATCTCAATATTAAAAAAGCGGGCCTATCCTTTCACAAAAAAACAAACCAGCGGGTTTGGAGTGTGTCTATTAACCGGCAACGGTGACGGGAAAGGAGGAATACATGGGGAATGAACGGCAATGGAAGTAGCTGAGCATGTGCGCTACGGCGCGTGCGGTCACGTACGGAACAGGCAGTTAATGAAACATTCAAATGGTGCACGTAACAAAGGAGGAAAACATGCAGAAACGGACGATTGCAGGCATTCTGGCTATCATGGTGCTGCTTTTATTACAGGCCCCTGCCATGGCGGGCGAGCTGGACATGCTCGTGGAAAAGCTGGTTGATAAAGGCGTATTAAGCAAAAAAGACGGCGACCTCATCCTGAGTGTCCAAAAGTCTGAAAAAGACAAAGCGAACAAGGAACTGATATCGACAGTGGCGCTGCCGGCCTTTATCAAAAACACCCAGTTCAAGGGCGATTTCCGGCTGCGCTATGAATCAAAAGAGCGTGATGGAAAAGCAGACCAGCATCGCGGCCGCTACCGCTTCCGTCTGGGCGGCCTGACAAAGATCGACGATGAATTTGAAGTGGGCTACGGCCTTGCCAGCGGCAGCGCCGACCCCCGGAGCACCAACCAGAGTTTCACCAACTCATTTGAAACGCCCGACATCAGACTTGATTACGCCTATGCATCCTACAAGCCCAAATCTTTGGCCTGGCTGCAGCTGCTGGGCGGACAGATGCCCAACCCCCTCTGGCTGCCCGGCGGCTCATTCCTGTGGGACAACGACATTCGGCCCCAGGGTATCTCGGCGGTCATGAACCGCAAGTTCGACGGATTCGAGCTGTTCATGACCAGCGGTTTCTGGATCCTGGATGAAGTCAGTGATAGAGAGGACGATCCGGTCATGTGGGTCGCGCAGCCCGGCTACAAGGTCAGCCTCGGCAAGCAGGCCTATTTCAAAAACGCGGTTGGGCTGTATCAGTTCTCAAATGTCGAGGGGACAACGCTTGATTATTCCAGCAAAACCAATACGCTTGCGGGCGGGGTGCTGGCCGAGGACTATGACGCAGTCGTGGTGTCGGGCGAGCTGGGCTACAATACCGGCATCGCTTTGATGCCGTTTGTGTCGGCCTACGGTGAATACGTCAATAACCGCACGACGAGCGAAGATGACAGCGGGTACGGTTACGGGATCAAGATCGGCCACGAGAAGCTCAAGCAGGGCCTGTGGCAGGCCGGCGTGGGCTATCACCGGCTTGAGCGCAATGCATGGCTTGACATTTTCCCTGATTCCGACACGTTCAGCGGCGGGACTAACATGAAAGCCGTACTTGCCAAGGTTGCCTACGGTTTGCGGGATAATATTGAGCTTGGAGCAAACTATATCGCCAGCGAACAGCTCTCGGGCGCAAGCCTGGACGATGATGTCTTTCAGGTTGACATGACCTTCAAGTTTTAAGCAATATATACAGGCATCCACAAAAAAAGAGACCCGTGCGGGTCTCTTTTTTTGTCAGTGTTTGGCGTGCAGAGATCAGGCGCAGGGCCCGGCATTTTCGCAGAAACAGGCCGCTTCGCCCATGAGCCTCAGGGCCTGCTCAA